>JAVJTC010000027.1 GCA_040219085.1 Acidimicrobiales bacterium | reverse complement strand
GACGCCGCGTTTGCGGTCCTGTTCGGCGGCGCGGTCTTCGGGGTCTTCGCCGTGGCGGCACCAGTTGCGCACCAGCTGCCGCAGCCGGGCGACGGGGACCCGTCGCGCCCATGCGACCAGGTGGGCTTCGTCTCGGCGGGCCCGGGCCGGGTCTGCTTCACAGGCGAACCACAGCGCGGCGATGTGGCCGGTGGTGATCTTCCCGGCGTCGAGCGCCGTAATCGCTGCGGGGAGGATCTGCGCGACCCGCGCCGCGCGGCGTTGCCGGTTGGCCTCATCGCGGTCTGAACCGGCCGCGTCGGCGGCGCCGCCCGCAGGAGGAGGCGGCACCGGCCCCGCACCATCATCGTCTTGGCCGCTGGTGTCGTCGCCGTTACCAGCGCCGTCGCCGCCGCGGCCTGGGTCGGGTGGCGCGGTGTGCGACGCGATCGCAGCCGCGGTGCGAGCCGACGCCGCCGCCACGACACGACGATGCGATTCAAGATCCTTCGCGAGCACGCTCAACTGGTCGACGTCGAGACACGCCAGATCCAGGCTCCGCAGCCGCCCCGCCGCGGCGTCGAGTGACCCACGGGCCTCGCCGAGGCCAGTGTCACGGTCCGTCCCGGAACCGGCTGCGAACATGTGTTCGACCATGAACCCACACTAACCGACCCCAGTGACACAGAGGGGCGCTCGGAGGGCACAGAAGTCCGATCTCGCGATCTACAACGACAACAGGGCCTGCTCGACCACCTCGGGCATCGCCGGGTGGGTCCAGAGCTGGCCGCGGGCCATCTGGTCCACCGTCTGGCCGAAACGCATCCCCTGGACGAGTTGCTGGAGAAGCGTCGGCGCGTGCGGGCCGATGATATGCGCGCCGAGCAGCAGCCTCGTCTCGGGGTCCGCCAGGACCTTGCAGAACGAGTGACGGTCCTCCATCGCCCAGCCGTAGGCGGTGTCGGCATAGGGCCGCACAGACGACACGTAGTCACGGCCCGAAGCGTCGAGTTCCTGCGACGTCGGTCCAACGGCGGCTACCTGCGGACTCGCGAACACCGCGTGGGGCGTGGGCCACAGATCCACCTCGCGCATGTCATCGGGGTGGATCAGGTTGTGGGCGAGTACCCGGGCCTCCTCGTTGGCGGTGTGCTTCAACTGGGCCGGATTGGTGACGTCGCCCAGAGCCCAGATGCCCTCGACCCCCGTCCGCAGGAACGGATCGGTGGGCAGGTAGCCGTCTTCACCCACGGACAGTCCCGTGGCAGGGAGATTCAGCTGATCTCCGTTGGGTACACGCCCGGTTGCGATCAAGACGACGTCGACGGGAAGTTCGCCGCCGCGGTCGCCGGCGAGCGCGGCGACGATGGACCCGCCATCCATGGCGAAACCCTCGACCACCGTCTTCATCCGCAGGTCGAAGCGCTCCGCGTAGCGATCGGTGAATGCCCGCGAGACGTCGCGGTCCTCGGCTCCCAACAGGACGTCGCGCCGGTGAACGATGGTGACGTCGGTGCCGAGGCCCCCGAACACATGGGCCAGTTCCGCGGCGATGAAGCCGCCACCGACGATCAGCATCCGCCCGGGCAGCTCCGGCAGGCGCATCACGGTGTCCGACGTGTGGTGCGGGACGGTGTCGATCCCGGGGATCTCCGGGACGAAGGGCCGGGCACCGGCCGCGATCACGACGTCGGGCGCCGTGAGGCGTTCGCCGTCCACCTCCAGGACGCGCTCCGCTACGAAGTGGGCGTCGCCCGGGTACACGGTGACGTTGTCGAGGCGGCGGCGATAGTCCTCGCCGCCCTGTGCGATGGGGTCGATCCGGCCGAAGACCCGGTCGACGATGTCACGCCAGCGCACACCGGTCACTGCGGCGTCGACGCCGAGCGCGTGACCGTGGCGGACCGTCTCGGCGACGTCCGCCGCGTACACGAACATCTTCGACGGGATGCACCCCCGGTTCAGGCAGGTTCCGCCGAAGGTGTCCCGCTCGATGATCGCTACGTCGACGTCGTCGAAGTCGGGGGACAGGAGCGTGTTTCCCGAGCCGGCGCCCAGGATGATCAGATCGTGGTGTCTCACGGGAGGTAGGGGCCCGGCTTCTCGCTCAGGTCGGAGGTCGTGAACGGTCGCGGTGCCGGATTGGAGTGTCCGACCGGGCAGATCCGCAGTGTCTCGTCACCGTTCCATGTGCCGAGCGCCTCGGCCAACTGGGCCTCGATGTCGGAGACGTGGAACTCGACCCGTCGGACCTCCCTGCCACACGTCTCACAGAGCCACAGGAGTTGGTCCCGCTCGTCGTCGGCGCGGGGTCGCTCGATGACGAATCCCCATGTCTCGGGGGGGCGGTGGGGCGCGTGGGGGACCCCGGCGGGCACCCGTAGCACGTCCCCCGGCCCGACGATGTGGCGCTCCACGGCACCGTCGATGATGAGGTCGACGGCGACCTCGCCGCGCAGTTGGTGGAAGATCTCGTCACCGGGATCGATGTGGAAATCGGACCGCGCGTTGGGGCCCCGGATCACCATGAAGATGAAGTCCCCTCCCGGGAAGACCTCCCGATTCGCAACCGGCGGAGCGAAGTGCCCCGCGTTGTCGGTGATCCACTGCTCGAGGCCGAACGCAACGTTGTCGGGGCCCGGTCCGGCGAGGCTCACGCCGCCGCCTCCGCTGTCGGCGTGGGCGGAACCGGTTCCCTCTGTTCATCGTCGAGCGCGCCGAGCCGGTCGAAGACCAGAGTCGCCAACAGCGAATAGGTGAGGAGGGAGATCCCCGCGCCGACGTAGACGGTTCGCAGCCCGACGAGGTCTCCGAGTCGGCCGCCGACGAAGGCCCCCACCGGTAGACCACCGATGACGCCCATCATGTAGATCGAGATGACGCGGCCCCGCATCTCTTCGGCCACCTGTATCTGCAGCGCCGTGTTCAGCGCGATCGCGACCGCAACGTGGGCGGCACCGAGTACGAAGAAGCCCGCCAGGCCGACGACGTAGTTCGTCGTGGACACGATGACGAGCGGCCCGATGCCGTAGATCACGAGCCCGCCGAGTGCCATGCGGGACCGGCGGAAGGCGTCGCCACCGGAGATGATGACGATCGACGAGAGGACGGATCCCACTCCCGTCGCCGTGACGAGGCCCGCGAGGCCCGACTTCCCGACCCCGAAGTCCTCCTTGGCCAGGCCGGCCGCGATCTGGACCAGTGACATGCCGAAGAAGGCGATCATGAAACCCGTCCCGACGGCGAGCAGCATCGACCCCCGGGCGCGTACATAGGCGAAGCCGCTCCGAAAGACCGTGGCGAGCCGTTCCGCGGATGCCGCCGGAGCCTGGCGCGGCCGAAGTCTGAAGACGACCGCCAGCAGGAGGACGAACGTCGCAGCGTTCGCGAAGAAGACCGAAGCGGGGCCGATCGCGGCCAGCAGACCGGCTCCCACCATCGGCCCGAGCGCCCGCGATGCGGTGAACCCCGCCGAGTTGAGCCGGACCGCGGCGAGGAGGTCGTGTCGGGGGACGAGCAGGGGAACCAACGACTGCCAGGCGGCGACCTGGGTTCCCACGACGACACCGTTGATCAGGCTCAGGATGACGATCCGCCAGGGGGTGAGCGCATCGGCGAGCCACAGGACGAGGAAGCCGGTCGCGACCAGCGTCTGCACGCTGAGGGTCACGATGATGATCGTGCGGCGCGGAAGCCGGTCCGCGAGCACGCCGGACACGGGGGTGAGGACGACACCGGGGATGAGTGCGGCGAAGGCGACGGCGCCGACCCAGGTGTTGGAGTCCGTCAACTCGAAGACGATGAACGGCACCGTCAGCTGCTGCATGAAGTTGGCGGAGTTCGAGACGATCGCAGTCAGCCAGAAGATCGCGAACTGGCGATGGCGCAGTGCCCGCAGCGAACTGGGGCTCTCGGGGGGTGGGAGCCGGAAGCGGCCGGCCGGCACCGTCGTCAGAGAAGCCACGGGACTCAGAGCGCCGCGATCGCCACGACGACGATCAGCACCGTCAGCCCGACCATGGTGATCACACCGAGGATCCGGGCCAGTTGGGTACTCGCGGGGGGAGGCCGGAGCGGGACCCGGGCATCACCGATGGGATTGGCGGGCTCGGGCGCGTCCGACGCGGGAGCGTGCGGCGCGGGGTCTATGCCCGGAGGGTCGATTCCGACGGTGGTCTCGTCGCGTACCCGCTCAGTCCAGCGGTTGCCGTCCCACCAGCGTGACTGGTGGCGCGCGAACGGGTCGGAGTGCCAGGAGCCGGGAGCGTCCGGTTCGGACCGGGTACGCGCCCCGCGCGGATCGTCGTCGCCAGCCACGGTGAGTCCACGATACCGCCGGTCCTCGGCGTGGCCGGATTCCACCCGCCGTGGTTGGATTGGGGGCGATGCCACCGCGAAACGACCAGACGGGCCCCACGGACCGGATGATCGTCGCCGGGGCGCTGTCGATCGCCGCCGTGGGGATCCTGTTCACGGTGGGCGTGAGTCGATCCCAGCTCCTGCCCGGTGAGGCCGCGGCCACCCGCTGGGTGGACGAGACGCTCTCGGGAGTGCTCGGGCCGGCGAGCAACGTTCTCGATGTGGCGTTCACGGACGCCATGGCCCCGACGATCTTCCTGGCGTTGGTGCCGGTGGTGGCGATGGCGTGGGGGCGCCTGGCAGCGGTGACCTATTTCGTGGCGGGTGCCGCAACCGGTCTGACGAAGCTGGCCGATCTGGTCGATCGGCCCCGACCTACAGAGGATCTCGAGTGGGGAACGGCCCGCTTCGGCAACGGCGGCTATCCCAGCGGACACGTCGTCTACGTCGTGCTGGTCTTCGGAATCATCGCCTACCTCGCTTCGGTGTACGAGAGCGATCATCGGGTCAGGCGTGGGGTCGTCGCCGGGTCGGTGGCGATCATCGTCATCACCGCGCCCTCCCGGGTCGTCGAACTGGATCACTGGCCCGCCGACGTCGTGGGCGGCTACCTGATCGCGGTGCCTGCCCTGTTGATGGTGATCGTGACCCACCGCCGCGCTCCGGCGTGGATCGTCCGCCACGCACCCCCTCTGTCGTGGTTGCTCGACGGGGGCTCAGGCGCGGGGAAGGTTGCGGGCGAGTTCGCTGACGACGGCCTCGATCGAGGGCGCGGCGTCGCGGCCGAGTGACTCGAGGGTGAACTCGACGGTGGCGCGGCCACCCGTGCTGCCGACCTCGGCGAGGAGTTGGCTGGGCGTCCAGCGCGGTGGTCCCAGTGTCACGATGACGATGCCGGATTCGCGGTCGACCGGGCCGACACGCCCGAGCGCAGCCGCCCCCTGTGCTAGTGCGTCCACCACGTCGAGCCCGCCGACGTCGAGAGTCACGGTCTTTGCCGGGACACTCGATACCCGGGCGGACCGGGGCCGCTGCGATCTCGGATCGGTGGACGGCCGGGCCGAGGGGCCGAGCGGGTCGCGACCGCCCGCGGTGGCCCGCTCGAGCGTGGCGTAGGCCTCGGTGATGTCGGTCGCACGTGCCGCCCGGGTTACGTCCGCGACGTCGGGATGGTGGGTACGGATCAGGCGGCGGTACGCCCCGCGGATGTCGTCCCATGAGGCCGTCGTGTCCAGCCCCAGCACCCCCAGAGCCCGGGCGACGTCCACCTAGGCCGACAGTGCGAGGACCGTCTCGCGGGTTCGCCGGCGCTCGTCGGAGGTGATGGCGGCTTCTGCCAGAGCGAAGTCCGTCACGCCGATCCCGGCGAGTTCTCCCACCCGCCGGGCGACCTCGTCGGCGTCGCCCACGATGGCCAGGTCCTCGGGGGCGTCGACGCCCTCGGCGTCCAGCATCGTCCGGTAGGAGGGGAGACCCCCGTAGACGGCGAGGCGCTTGCCCAGAGCGGCGCGCGTCGCGGGTACGTCGTCGGTCACCGCGACCGGGAATGCGGCCACCACCCGAGGTGTAACTCGGCCGGCAGCCTCGGCGGCGGCGCGGATGGTGGGCACCGTGTGGTTCGCGAGTGTGCGTGGTCCCACGCACCACGTGATGGTGCCGTCGGCGACACGGCCCGTGAGTTCGAGCATCTGAGGCCCGAGCGCAGCCACCAACACCGGTGGGGCGGAGGTGTCCGCGACGTCGACGGCGCCATGGGCCGTCAGCAGCTCTCCGTCCACGTCGGCCGACCGCCCCGCCAGGGCAGGGATCAGGGCGGACAGATACTCGCTCATTCGGCGCAGCGGCCGGTCCCAGGAGATCCCCCACATTTCCTCGGTGACCACACGGTGCGACAGGCCCACGCCGAGGGCCAGCCGTCCACCGCAGGCGGCCTGCACCGTGAGTGCCTGCGCCGCGAGCATCAACGGGTGGCGAGGATGGATCGGAACCACGGCCGTGCCGACTTCGATGTGCTCGGTGGCCGCGCCGGCCACTGCCAGCGCGGTGAGAGCGTCGACGCCGAAGATCTGCGGCAGCCAGTAGCTCGAGAAACCCTCGGTCTCGGCCCGCTCCACCCCGGCGACGACCCGTGCGAGGTCGGTGGCCGCCGGGGCGGAGAGGCCGATACGCATCAGACGAAGGCGGACGCGAAGATCAGCGAGACGATCGTCATGACCTTGATGAGGATGTTCATCGACGGGCCGGACGTGTCCTTGAACGGGTCTCCGACGGTGTCACCGACGACGGCGGCCTTGTGCGCTTCGCTGCCCTTGCCGCCGTGGGCGCCGGCCTCGATGTACTTCTTCGCGTTGTCCCATGCGCCACCGGAGTTGGCCATGAAGATGGCGAGCGCGAAGCCTGTCACGAGGGCACCGGCGAGGAAACCACCGAGGGCGTTCTCGTCGATGAAGCCGATCACCAACGGCACGACGATGGCGAGACCACCGGGGATGAGCATCTCGCGCAGGGAGGCCTGCGTCGAGATGTCGATGCAGCGCGCCGAGTCGGGCTTGACGCCCTCACGGCCCTCCCGCAGGCCCGGGATCTCGCGGAACTGGCGCCGGACCTCTTCGATCATCTTGTTGGCCGCACGACCGACGGCGTCGATCGTGAGAGCGGCGAACAGGAACGGCAGCATGGCACCGAGGAACAGGCCGATGAACACCTCGACGTCGGTGATGTCGAGGATCAGGTTCCCGCCCTCACGGGTGATGGCCTGGTCGAAGGCCGCGAACAGGGCGAGGGCGGTGACGGCGGCGGAGCCGACGGCGAATCCCTTGGCGATGGCGGCGGTGGTGTTCCCGAGGCTGTCGAGGGAGTCGGTGACCTCGCGGACTTCCGGCTCCAGCTCGGCCATCTCGGCGATGCCGCCGGCATTGTCGGCGATCGGCCCGTAGGCGTCCACCGCGACGACGACTCCGGTCGTGGCGAGCATGCCGATGGCGGCGATGGCGATGCCGTAGATACCGCCCTCGTCGGTACCGCCGAGGGCCTCCTGTCCGGCCCAGTAGGCCACCCCGATGGCGCCGACGATGAGCACGACGGAGGCGGCGACCGAGATCATGCCCGCCGAGATCCCCGACAGGATGACCGTTGCCGGGCCGGTCTCCGACTGCTTCGCGATGTTGCGCACCGGTCGGTAGTGGTCAGAGGTCCACACCTCGGCGACCTTGCCGATGGCCCAACCGACGACGAGCCCGGCGATGACCGCCACGGGCAGCGCCCACTGGGCGTCGGAGTCGAAGTAGTCGCCGAAGACGATCAGGCCGGACGCGAACACGCCCACCACGGTGATCGCCATGGCGACGTTGGTGCCCATGTGCAGTGCACGCGACAGCGCACGGACATCGGAACTCGCTCCCGCGCGGACGAAGAACGCGCCGACGATGGATGCGACCATCCCGACGAACGCCACGATGAGGGGGAACAGGATCAGCTTCTCGAGGTCCGCGGGGAGGTCGTTCGTGTCGCCGCCGAAGGCGAAGAATGCGAATGCGATCGGAGCGATGATGGCCCCCGAATAGCTCTCGAAGAGGTCCGCTCCCATGCCGGCGACGTCGCCGACGTTGTCGCCGACGTTGTCGGCGATGGTGGCGGGGTTGCGGGGATCGTCCTCGGGGATGCCGGCCTCGACCTTGCCCACGAGGTCAGCGCCGACGTCGGCCGCCTTCGTGTAGATACCGCCCCCGATGCGGGAGAAGAGGGCGATGGAGCTCGCCCCGAGCCCGAACGCCGTGATGACGTCGAAAGCGTCGTCGACATCGAGCCACACGACGAACAACAGGTAGGAGAAGGCGAGGCCGAGAAGGCTCAGTCCGGCTACGGAGAAGCCCATGACGGCACCGCCCCGGAAGGCCAGCGGTAGCGCGAGCTGGGGTCCCGTGCGGGCGGCGTGGGTGGTGCGGGCGTTGGCCATGGTGGCGACTGTCATCCCGACCCACCCGGCGGTTCCCGACAGGACCGCGCCGAGCACGTAGGCGATGGCGCCCCACGGTCGACCCCAGTCGAGGAAGACCAGGATGAGCACCGTCATCCCGACGACGAAGCCGAGCACCCAGGTGTATTCACGCCGCAGGAAGGTCCTCGCCCCCTCCTGGATCGCCTCCATGAGTTCGATCATCTTGGGCGTGCCGGGATCGGCCGCCTTGACCACGCTGAAGAAGTAGGCGGCCAGGCCGAGCGCGACGAGCGCGCTCAGTGCCGCGAGATACGGTACGGACTCCATTGTCTCTCCCTCCCCGGTACCGGGGCTCGCGTCGGCGATGGTGGCGGGCAGGCACGCTAGCCTCGCCGCGTGACACCGTGCACGGATCGGTCCCTACCCGAGCCGACTGCGATGTCGCGACGTGGCGAGCTCCGTGAAGCCCGACGCGCCGTTCCGGGTGGGGAGCGGGACCGTGCGGCGGGCAGGGTAGCGGACCACGTCCGTGACTCCGAACTCATCGCCGCCGGCGACGTCGTCGGGCTCTACCTCGCGGACGACGGCGAGCTCGACACGACCCCCCTGCTCGACGTCGTGACGATCGCCGGCGCGTCCGTCGCGCTCCCCGTCGTACAGGCCGGCACGGCCATGACGTTCCGCACATGGACTCCGGGGTCGGGCCTCACCGAAGGGCGCTACGGGATCCCCGTTCCCGTGGCGGGGGAGGTCGTCCCGCCCTTCGCTCTCGACGTCGTGGTGGTCCCGTGCGTCGCCTTCGACCGCCTCGGTCACCGCCTCGGCCGGGGCGCCGGTTACTACGACCGGGCGTTCGCCGCGCGCCGACGCGTGGGCCCACCCCCGCTGCTCGTGGGCGTCGGCTTCGACTGCCAACTGGTCGGCCACCTCGCTGCGGCCGACCACGACGTCGACCTCGACGTCGTGGTGACACCGACGGCGCTCCGATGGGCCGCATCGGAGCCGCCCGGCGCGGGTCAGTACGCGTGAGAGTGGTCCACGGCCCCGGCGCGCGGCAGGATTGAGCCGTGCACATCATCGTGATCGGTGCGGGTGAGGTCGGGTCCCACGTCGCAGAGCTCCTCAGTGCCGAGGGCAACGACGTCGCGGTCGTCGAGCAGGACGCCGCGCGTGTCCGGGAAGTCGAACAGCGTCTCGATGTCCTCGCGGTGTGCGGGAGCGGCACCCACCCGGCCACGCTGCGGTCCGCAGGACTCGACCGGGCCGAACTCCTCGTGGCGGTCAGCTCCGACGACGAGGCAAATCTGATCGCATGCCTCCTGGCGAAGCAGGCCGGGGTGCGGCGCGCCATCGCACGGATCGAAGCTCCCGCGTTGCGGGGAAAGGAAGCCGCCGAGCTCCACGCGGCGATGGGGGCGGACCTGATCATCGACCCCGACGAGGAGGTCGCGTCCGAGGTCATGGATCTCCTGGACTATCCGGGTGCGAGCGAGATCGCCGTTCTCGGTGGGGGGGAGGTGATCGTCATCGGCGCCCGTCTCGGTCCCGACGCCCCGCTCGTGGGCCGCACGCTCGGCGGGATCGCAGCCGAGTACGAGCCCGAGTGGGAGTTCATGGTCGGTGCCATAACCCGCGGCGAGGACACCATCATCCCGCGTCGCAACCACCGCCTCGAGGCCAACGATCTCGTCCGGATGGTCGTGAAGCGCCGGGCGCGCCGCGATGTCCTGGGTCTGCTGGGGCTCGATGCCGCTCGGCCCCACAGGGTCATGATCCTCGGCGGCGGTCGCACCGGACAGATCCTCGCCGGCCGTCTGGCGGACCGCCACGCCCGGGTGTCGGTGGTCGAGCGAGACCCGGTCCGCGCCCGTGAGATCGCCGAGGCGCTCGAGGGCGTGCTCGTGATCGAAGGCGACATCGGCGACGCCGAGCTGCTCGCGTCCGAGGACGTCGGTGGGCAGGACGCGGTCGTCGCCGTCACCGGTGAGGACGACGCGAACATCCTCGCGTGCCTTTTCGCCAAGTCGATGGGGACGACGGAGACGATCGCCGTTCTGCACCGTCTCTCGCTGCGCGGTCTTCTCAACGAGGTCGGCATCGACGTCGCCCTCTCGCCGCGCACAGCGAGCGCCAACGGTGTGCTGCGGTTCGTGAGGGGAGGCGTCGCGCAGGTGGCGACGTTCCTCGACATGGATGTCGAGGTTCTGGAGCTGAGCGTGATGGACGGGAGTCCCGGCGACGGCGCCGTGGTCTCCGAACTCGGCCTCCCCAAGGAGGTGCTCATCGGGGCCATAGTGCGCGACGGCAAAGCGCAGATCGCGCGTGGGCACTCGGAGTTGCGGAGCCGGGATCACCTCGTCGTGTTCGCACGGCCCCAGACGGTCGCCGCGGTTCAGCGCCTCTTCGCGTGAGCGGCGACGATGGCGCCGGCTCGACGGCCGACGTCGTCCCGCTGCTGGGTCGGCGCAGGACGACCGTCAAGGCCTCGGTCATCGCAAGCGCCGCAGCGTGGTCGCTCGTGGCGGTCGGATCCGGCCTCATCCTCTCCGCGGCGGTAGGGGCGACCGACGACGGTGCGGCCGCCCTCGCTCTGGTCGGGACGCTCGCACTTCTCGTCGGTGCCGTGACGACCCGTTTCGTCCGCCTCCCTGCCAAGGCGACCGGCCCCGACGTGTTCACCGCGGGAGTGTTCGCCTCGCTGGTCATGGTGGCGGTGTCGACGATCGCGTACCTCGTCTCAGGCGCGATCGAGCGGATAGACGACGCGCTGTTCGAGTCGATCGCCGGCTTCTCGACGACGTCGGCGACGGTGCTGTCCCCGGTCGGCGAGGTCGAGCGCGACGTGCTGTTCTGGCGCGCCACGACACAGTGGATCGGCGGCCTCGCGGCGCTGCAACTGGTCGCCGTCGTGATTCCGACCTTCGGACGCGGTCGGGAGCAGATCCTCCACGAGTCGGTGCCCGGGGTGCGGCCCCTCGCCCCGAAGGTGCAGACCGGCGTGCGACGCGTGACCGCGATCTACGCCGGTGTCGGAGCGGGTCTCGCGGTGGCATACCTCGCCGCGGGAATGGGTCCGTTCGACTGTGTGACCTACGCCATGACGACCATCTCGACGGGAGGTTTCGCCAACCACGACGGTTCGATCGCCTTCTTCGACTCGGCGGGCGTCGAGGTCGTCGCGATCATCGGGATGCTGCTCGGGGGGACGAGCATCGTCGCGCTGTGGTGGGCGGTACGGGGAGCGGTGGTCCCGATCTGGCGTTCCACCGAGCTGCGCGCCTACGGGCTCATCGTCGTCGCATCGACCGTCCTCGTCAGCGCGTGGACCTGGACGGACAGCGGTGGAGGCGTCACCACGGTCCGCGACTCGCTGTTCACGGTCGCTTCGGCGGTGTCGACCACCGGCTACTCGGTCACCGACTGGACGACCTGGATCTGGGGAGCACAGTTCCTGCTCCTGATCCTCATCGGCACCGGACCGATGAGCAGCTCGGCCGGTGGCGGATTCTCGATACTCCGCGCGATCGAAGCCGTGAGATACACCTACCGCGAGCTCGTCGTCCAACTCCACCCCCGCGCCGTGTCCGTCGTGAAGATCGGTGGCGTCGCCGTCTCGGAGGCGGCGCTCGCGGGTATGCAGGCCCAGCAGCTCCTGTACCTGTTGACGGTCCTCGCCGGCGCCTTCGGCCTCGCGGCGCTCGGGGCCGACCTCGTGACGGCGCTCAGCGGTTCGGTCTCCGCACTCGCGACGATGGGGCCCGCCCTGGGTGACCTGGGACCCGGCAGCGACGCCCTCGGCGTACCGGCGCCCGCCCGCGCCGTCCTGATGGTGCTGATGGCGGTGGGGCGCCTGTCGATCGCCCCGGTCGTCGTGGCATTCGGGGCGGTGGGACGCATGGTTTCACGGCGGCTGAGGCGGTGAGGTCGTGAGTCGTCGCAGCGGCGACGTGGTGGTCGGACTCGTCGCCGAGAACCGCAGAATCGTGGCCCCCACAGCCCACGTGGTGGGTCTCGCTCTGTTGTTCCTCGTCCCCGGTCTGGCGGTCAGCGCGCTGATCGAATGGGGGTCGTCGGCGTCACGCGACGCGGACGCCCTGGTCGTCACGATGATCGTCTCGGGCACCGTCGGCCTCGCGCTGTGGCGCACCACGCGCATCCCCCGCGACATGGGCCGACGATCGATCTTCTCGATAGTCGCCTGGACCTGGCTGGCGTGCAGCGTGGTCGGTGCCCTGCCCTACGTCCTGTCGGACACCATGTTCACCTGGCACCAGTGGGACGGGGCGCTCTTCGAGTCGATCTCGGGCTTCTCGTGCACGGGATCGACGGTTCTCGCCGACATCGACGCCCACGGTCGCGGGATCCTGATGTGGCGCCAGCTGACCCAGTGGTACGGCGGGATGGGGATGGTGGTCCTGGCGGTGACCGTACTGCCGTTCCTCGGGGTGGGCGGCCTCGAACTCATGGGGGCAGAGGCCCCGGGACCGTCCTCGGACCGGCTCGCGCCGCGGGTGAGCGAGACGGCGAAGCGGCTGTGGGTCCTCTACGCCGGCCTGACGGTCGCCATCGCCCTCGCTCTGTTCGCCGTACCCGGCGTGGGCGTGTACGACGCGTTCGCACACGCTCTGACCACGTCGGCCACGGGCGGGTTCTCGCCCTACGGGGCGTCCGTCGGACACCTGGACTCGCTCGCCGCCGAACTCGTGATCGCCGCGGGACTGCTCGTGTGCGCGATGAACTTCACCGCGCACTACAGGGCACTCACCGGTGACCCACGGGTCTACCTGCGGATGTCGGACCAGATCCTCTACCTCAAGATCGTCGCCGGGGCGACGGCGGTGGTGACGGTGCTGCTGTGGGTCGAGGCGGAGGTGGCCTTCGCCACGGCGCTTCGCGACGGGCTCTTCAACGTCGTCTCGCTCGCGTCGAGCGGCGGATTCGGCAACATCCGTGCCGATGGAGGATTCGGCGACTTCGTCCTGTGGCCCGCGGCCGCACAGATCGTCCTGTTGGGGCTCATGTTGGTGGGTGGCTCGATCGGTTCGACCGCGGGCGGTCTGAAGGTCTACAGGGTGCAGGTCGCGTCCCGACAGATCGCCCGCAGTCTGCGTTCACTGAGCCACCCCCGCGCGGTGCTGCCGGTGAAGCTCGGTTCCACAGCCATCCCCGAGCCCGTCGTACGGCGGGCGCTGGGCTTCACGACGGCGTTCGTCCTCATCGCGGGCGTCGGGATCATGGTGGTCACGGCGCTGGGTGCGGATCTCGTCACAGCCACCGGGGGAGTGCTCAGTGCGATGTCGAACATGGGCCCCGCCCTCGGCGAAGCAGGGCCTGACTCGACGTTCCTGGCCTTCACCCGACCCGCACGCCTGGTGCTCGCCGCGCTGATGCTCGTCGGCCGCCTCGAGATCTTCGCCGTGGTTCTCATGTTCGCCTCGGGCTTTCAATGGCTCGCCCGCCACGCCCCGAGGTCCCGGGTGTCGCCATGAACCGGGTCGCTGCGCCCAGGTCACCGGTCGGAGCCATCAGAAGGGTCGTCCCGCTGGTTCGGCACCGCCCGCGTGTCGAGTCGGCGTCGCTGCACCTCGTCGGCCTCGGACTCATGTTCCTCGTTCCCGGCCTGGTCGTGTCGCTCGTCATCGAGTGGGCGTCGTCGACCTCCCATGACGAAGAGGCGCTCGCCGTCACGACCCTCGTATTCGCCGCAGCCGGCGTCACGGCCTGGATGGGCAGTCGACCCCCCGACGACATCTCCACCCGTGCGGTGTTCGCCGCCGTCGTCACGACATGGCTCGTGATTCCCGCGGCCGGGGCGCTTCCGTACATCTTGAGCGGGACGATGTTCACGACCGGGGAGTGGGACAGCGCGCTCTTCGAGTCGGTCTCGGGCTTCACAGCGACGGGGTCGACGGTGCTCGCGGACATCGAGGAGCACGGCCGGGGCCTCTTGATGTGGCGTCAGCTGACCCAGTGGTACGGGGGGATGGGTTTCGTCGTGCTCGCCGTGTCGGTCCTGCCGTTCCTCGGCGTCGGTGGGCTAGAACTGATCAGCGCCGAGGCGCCCGGTCCCGGCGCCGATCGGCTCGCGCCGCGCGTATCGCAGACAGCCCGACGCCTCTGGGGGCTCTACTGCGTGCTGACGGGTCTGATCGCAATGGCGTTGTTCGCGATCGGCGGCCTCGGCGTCTACGACGCCGTCAGCCATGCGCTGACCGCCGCTGCGACGGGAGGATTCTCCCCGTACAACGCGTCGGTCGGGCACTTCGACTCCGTGGCCGTCGAAACGGTTCTCGTGGTCGGGATGCTGCTGGCCGCGATCAACTTCACGTTGCACTGGAAGGCCGTCAACGGCGATCTCAGCGGCTACCGGCGCTCCGCCGACCTGCACTTCTACCTGCTGGTCGTCGCGGCGGCGATCGCCGCGACGACGTTCCTCAACGTCAGTGCCGGTCTCGGTGACTTCCCTGCGGTACTGCGGTCCTCGGTGTTCAACGTGGTGACGATCGCCAGCACCGCCGGGTTCGGCAACGCGACGGGCCCGGGCAGTCTGGGCGACTTCGTGATCTGGACGGCGGGCGCGCAGTTCGTCCTGTTCGTGCTGTTGGCGGTCGGCGGGAGCGTCGGGTCCACCGCGGGTGGTCTCAAGGTTCTGCGGGCCCAGATCGCCGTCGTCCACACCCGACGTCGGCTCTACGGGACACTGCATCCCCAGGCCGTGCGCCCGCTGCGGCTCGGCAGGGCGGTCGTCGCCGAGTCGGTCGTCGCGCGGGCGCTCGCCTTCGTGACCCTCTTCTTCATGGTCGCGACGGTGGGGACCCTGATCGTCACGGCGACGGGTGCCGACATCGTCAGCGCGGCATCGGCGATCCTCACGGCGATGTCCGGCGTCGGGCCCGGACTCGGCGAAGCGGGTCCGACCGCGAACTTCGCGGTGTTCACGCGCCCGGCCCGACTCGTCATCGCCGCGCACATGATCATCGGGCGGATCGAGATAGTCCCCCTGCTCGCGGTCGCTGTCGGGATGGTGCGGCGCGCGCAGGCGACCGCCGGGTCGTTCAACCGCTGAGCCACTCCGCGAGGACGGTGCGGAATCGCCCCGGGTCCACGGCCCCGCACGTCTCACGGGCCGAGTGCATCGCCAACTGGGCGACACCGGCGTCGACGGTCGTGATCCCGGTGGCCGCGGCACTGATCGGTCCGATCGTCGATCCGCATGCGAGATCGCTGCGGCTGACGAACACCTGGTGGGGGACGCCGGAGCGGCCGCAGCATTCGATGAACGCAGCCGCACCGGGGGCGTCGGTCGCGTAGCGCACGCTCGCGTTCACCTTCAGAACCGGACCGCCGTCCAGGGCTATCTGGTGGTCGGGGTCGTGGCGCCCGGGGTGATTCGGGTGGGTCGCGTGGGCGCCGTCCGCGGACAGCGTCGCGGACCGGGCGGTGGCGATGTGGAGGTCCGTGCGGTCACCGCCGAGCGAGGCGACGACGCGCTCGAGCGTGGAGGTCAGTGCAGGACCAGCTGCGCCGGTGGCGGAGGTGGAGCCGACCTCCTCGTGATCGAACAGGACGACGAGTGGTATCGGGTCGGCGGCGTCCACCCCGACGGCCGTCCGGTCGACGAGGGCGGTCACGGCGGCGTGACACGAGACCAGGTTGTCGATGCGGCCCGACGCGAACATGGCCTGGTCGGCTCCCACGACCCGGGCCGGGGTCAGGTCGTGGAACATCAACTCCCACGTCACCACGTCCGCTGCCGGAACGCCGAGATGATCGCCGAGGTAGCGGGCGAGTCCACCCGGGCGTGGCGGGCCCAGCGACCAGATCGGTGGGAGGTGCGCCTGGGGGTCCACCTTGAGGCCGGTGTCGTTGATCTCGCGGTTCAGGTGGATAGCCAGCTGGGGGATCCTGGCGACGGGATCGTCGACATGGACCAGGTGCGTGGTGACGCCCGCGGGACCACGCACCGACACCCGACCCGACAGGCCGAGGTCCCGGTCGAGCCAGGAGTTGCGCAACACCCCGCCGTAGACCTCGACGCCGATCCTGGTGAGCGGCCCGGCCGTGTCGGGGCGGGGCTTCACCCGAAGGTTCGGGCTGTCCGTGTGGGCACCCACGATTCGGAACCCTCTTCCGGCGTCGCCTCCGGCCGTGGCGCCGGTGTGCCAGGCCACCAGGGTCCCGCCGATCCGCAGCATCGCACCCGTTGTCGCGGGCCCCCAGCGCTCGTCGGCGGCCACGTCGACGAAGCCGGCCGCCGCGAGACGTTCGGCGGCGTTGGCCACGGCGTGGAACGGCGATGGCGAGCTGTCGAGATACTCGATCAGGTCTTCGAGATGTTCGGAGTGCGCCGGGGAGCCCATGGCACCTATCATGGACGAGCCGGACGCTCCTTCCATGTACTCCCTCGGTTTGGCCGCCCCCGGAGTGCCCCGGGTACGATCGTCCGTCCCGGCAGGGCCAGTGCCGTCCCTCGACGCGATCCCCCGTCGCGCGCCGAACCAGACAGATTGACCGACCGACGCCAGGGAGACGGATGTCCATCCTCACCGCCAACGGCGACCTGCCCGAGCCTCAGGGACTCTATGATCCCCGCTTCGAGCACGACGCCTGCGGCGTCAACTTCATCGCAGATCTGAAGGGGAGACGCAGCCGCGACATCGTCACCGATGCCATCGGGGCGTTGTGCAACCTTCAGCATCGCGGCGCGCTCGGCGCCGAGGAGAACACCGGAGACGGTGCCGGGATCCTCCTCCAGGTGCCCGACGCGTTCCTGCGCGAGGTCGTCGAGTTCCCTCTGCCGCCGGAAGGTCAGTACGCGACGGGGATCGCATTCCTCCCGCGCACGGCGGGCTCAGGTGGGGCCTGCAGCGCCGCGATCGAGGAGATCGTCGCATCCGAGGGCCTCGAGTTGCTCGGTTGGCGTGACGTCCCGATCGACGCGTCGATGCTCGGCGAAGGTGCGCGTTCGACGATGCCGCACTTCTCGCAGCTGTTCATCGCCTCGCCACCCGACGAGAACGGAGAGCGGTTGGCCGGGGTCGACCTCGACCGACGCGCCTACCTGTGCCGCAAGCGGTTCGAGCACGAGATCTCGGTCCCCGCCGGCGAGGACGAGTCCGCCGAGGCCATGGGGGGGCGCAGCCTCGCCCACGACGGCGTCTACTTCCCGTCCCTGTCGGCGAGGACCCTCGTCTACAAGGGGATGCTCGTCACACCTCAGCTGGCGGAGTTCTACCTGGACCTGCGGGACGACCGCGTCATCAGCGCCCTGGCCCTGGTCCACAGCCGGTTCTCCACGAACACCTTCCCGTCGTGGCCGCTCGCGCACCCCTACCGGTTCGTCGCCCACAACGGTGAGATCAACACGGTGCAGGGCAACCAGAACTGGATGCGGGCCCGCGAGGCGCTGCTCGCGTCGCCGCACTACACGAGCGAAGAGATCGAGAAGCTGTTCCCGATCTGCACTCCAGGTGCTTCCGACACCGCCCGTTTCGACGAGTGCCTGGAGCTGCTCGTTCTCGGCGGCTACCCGCTGCCCGAAGCCGTTCTCATGATGATCCCGGAGCCCTGGGAGCATCACGAGTCGATGGACGACGACCTGCGCGCCTTCTACCGCTATCACGCGTCGCTGATGGAGCCCTGGGACGGTCCCGCCTCGATCATCTTCACCGACGGCACCGTCGTCGGGGCCGTGCTCGACCGCAACGGTCTGCGTCCGTCGCGGTACTGGGTCACAGACGACGACAGGGTCATCATGGCCTCGGAGGTGGGCGTCGTCGACGTGCCCGCCCACAAGATCGTGGAGAAGGGCCGCCTGCAGCCGGGCCGCATGTTCTTCATCGACTGTGAGGCCGGTCGCATCGTCCGTGACGACGAGATCAAGACGGGCCTCAAGACCGCCCGGCCCTACGGCGAGTGGCTCGACGCCAACCAGCTCTCCCTGGCCGAACTGCCCGAGCGCACGCCCACCCGGGGCGAACAGACGCCGCTGCACGTGCGCCAGCGGACCTTCGGCTACACCCACGAAGAGCTCAGGTTGCTCCTCGCCCCGATGGCGCGCGACGGCAAGGAGGCGATCGGCTCGATGGGCACCGACACGCCCATCGGCGTGCTGTCGCAGCGCCCCCGTCTGCTGTACGACTACTTCCAGCAGCTGTTCGCCCAGGTGACCAACCCGCCGCTCGACGCCATGCGCGAGGAGATCATCACGGCGACCTGTGGCTGGCTCGGCCCCGAGGGGAACCTCCTCGATCCGGGACCCGAGTCGTGTCGTCAGCTCTTCCATGAGCACCCCGTCGTGACGCCCGGCGAACTCGAGACGATCATCTCGATCGACGAGGTCTCGGGCATGTCGAGCGCGGTCGTGTCGTGCCACTTCGATCCCCGTACTGACGGTTCGGGACTCCAGGCGGCCGTGGCGGAGATCCGCCGCAACGTCTCCCGGGCCATCGACGAGGGCGTCGACATCGTCGTGCTGTCGGACCGCGGCACGGGTCCGGACCGGGCACCCGTTCCCGCTCTGATGGCCGTCGGCGCGGTGCACCATCACCTCGTCGGGGAGAAGAGCCGTACGAAGGTCGGTCTCGTCGTGGAGACCGGCGAGGTCCGTGAAGTCCATCACGTGGCGCTGCTCCTCGGCTACGGGGCGAACGCGATCTGTCCCTACCTCGCCTTCGAGACGATCGACGACATGGTCGCCGAGGGAATGCACGGCCTCGATCCGGAAATGGACCGGGCGGTCGCGTACCGCAACTTCGTCAAGGCGTGCGATCTCGGCGTCCTCAAGGTCATGTCGAAGATGGGCATCTCGACCGTCAAGTCCTATGTCGGCGCACAGATATTCGAGGCCATCGGGCTGGGACAGCTGCTCGTAGAGGACTGTTTCACCGGAACGGTCAGCAGGCTCGGGGGTATCGGGTACCCGCAGGTGTCAGCCGAGGTCGCCGCCCGTCACCGGGTCGCGTACCCCGATCAGCCCACCGAGCGCGCCCACAGGGAGCTCGCCATCGGCGGCGAGTACCAGTGGCGCTCGGAGGGTGAGTACCACCTGTTCAATCCCGAGACGGTCTTCAAGCTCCAGCACGCCACGCGTGAGGGTCGCTACGAGATCTTCAAGGAGTACACGTCGCGTGTCGACGACCACTCGCGACGCGTGGCGACGCTGCGGGGCCTGTTCCGTCTGCGTCGTGATGAGGCCAGGCCCATCTCGATCGACGAGGTAGAGCCGGTCTCGGAGATCGTCAAGCGCTTCTCCACCGGTGCGATGTCGTACGGATCGATCTCCGCCGAGGCCCACGAGACTCTCGCGATCGCGATGAACAGGTTGGGCGCGAAGTCCAACACCGGCGAGGGCGGCGAAGACCCGGAACGGTTCATCCCCGACGCCAACGGTGACCTGCGACGCAGCGCCATCAAGCAGGCAGCGTCCGGCCGGTTCGGTGTGACCAGCGAGTATCTCGTCAACGCCGACGACATCCAGATCAAGATGGCCCAGGGGGCCAAGCCCGGTGAGGGCGGCCAGCTCCCCGGCCACAAGGTCTGGCCCTGGATCGCGAAGACGCGGCACTCCACCCCCGGTGTGGGGTTGATCTCCCCCCCGCCACACCACGACATCTACTCGATCGAGGATCTCGCCCAGCTCATCCACGACCTGAAGAACGCGAACCCCGACGCACGGATCCACGTGAAGCTGGTCTCGGAGCTGGGTGTGGGAACCGTGGCAGCGGGGGTGTCCAAGGCCCACGCCGACGTGGTGCTGATCTCGGGTCACGACGGTGGTACGGGCGCATCGCCGCTGACGTCCATCAAGCACGCCGGAACCCCGTGGGAGCTGGGGCTCGCGGAGACCCAGCAGACGCTCCTGTTGAACAACCTGCGTGACCGCATCGTCGTACAGACCGACGGGCAGCTCAAGACCGGTCGCGACGTGGTCGTCGCGGCGCTGCTCGGCGCCGAGGAGTTCGGCTTCGCCAGTGCCCCCCTCGTCGTGATGGGTTGCATCATGATGCGGGTGTGCCACCTCGACACCTGTCCGGTGGGTGTGGCCACCCAGAATCCGAAGCTCCGCGAGAAGTTCTCGGGACGGGCCGAACACGTCGTCAACTTCATGGAGTTCATCGCCCAGGAGGTCCGCGAGCTGCTCGCGTCGCTCGGGCTACGGACCATGGAGGAGGCGGTCGGACGGGTCGACCTGTTGGACACCACGACGGCCATCGACCACTGGAAGGCGGCGGGGCTGGACCTGAGCCCGATCCTCTATCAGGCGCCTGTCCCGGAGGGGTCGACGCGCTACTGCTCGCAGACTCAGGACCACGGGCTCGACAAGGCCCTCGACTGCCAGCTCATCACCCTGGCCGAGCCGGCGCTGCAGGATGGTCGCCCGGTGCGCATCGCCCTGCCGATCCGCAACGTGAACCGCACGGTCGGCACGATGCTCGGCTCCCGGCTGACGTCGCAGTGGGGCGGGGCGGGCCTTCCTGACGACACCATCGACGTGTCGTTCACCGGCTCGGCCGGCAACAGTCTCGGCGCCTTCGTGCCCCGGGGTATCACGCTGCGCCTCACCGGTGACGCCAACGACTACGTCGGCAAGGGCCTGTCGGGTGGGCGCATCATCGTGCGGCCTCCGGCCGACTCGGCCTTCGTCGCCGAGGAGAACGTCATCGCCGGCAACGTCATCCTCTACGGGGCCACTGCCGGCGAGGTCTTCCTGCGTGGCGTCGTCGGTGAGCGGTTCTGTGTGCGCAACTCCGGTGCCGTCGCCGTGGTCGAGGGAATCGGTGACCACGGCTGTGAGTACATGACGGGTGGCCGTGCCGTGATTCTCGGCCCGACCGGCCGCAACTTCGGCGCTGGGATGTCCGGTGGGATCGCCTTCGTGTGGGACCCCGACGGCTCCTTCGAACGCCGTGTCAATCCCGACATGGTGGACCTCGAGGCGCTCGACGACGACGACGAGCGCTGGCTCGCCGAACGTGTCGCCATGCACCACGACGAGACGGACTCGGCCGTCGCCAAGAACCTGCTCGCGGACTGGGACAGCGCGGTGGGTCACTTCGTCAAGGTGATGCCGACCGACTTCCGGAGGGTCCTCGAGGCCATGAAGCGTGCCGAGGAGACCGGCACGGACCCCGATGAGGCCGTCATGGCCTCTGCACACGGATGAGCCCGTTCCCCGCGGCCAGGAGACGCCACCATGGGTGACCCCAGAGGATTCATGAACCACGGCCGGGAGCTGCCGCACCGGCGGCCCGTTCCCGTGCGACTCAAGGACTGGAAAGAGGTCTACGAGCCCTTCGACCGCGACCAACTGAAGCTGCAGGCGTCCCGCTGCATGGACTGCGGCATCCCCTTCTGCAACAACGGGTGTCCCCTCGGCAACCTCATCCCGGACTGGAACGATCTCGTCTACAGGGACCAGTGGCGCGAGGCGATCGAACGTCTGCACGCCACGAACAACTTCCCGGAGTTCACGGGGCGCCTCTGTCCCGCGCCGTGTGAGGGCGCGTGCGTGCTGGGCATCAACGACGATCCGGTCACCATCAAGCAGGTGGAGGTCGAGATCATCGAGCGCGCCTGGGCCGAGGGCTGGGTCACCCCGGTCATCCCCGAGCACCGCACGGGGAAGAAGATCGCCGTCGTGGGCTCCGGTCCGGCCGGGTTGGCTGCCGCCCAGCAACTCACGCGGGCCGGCCACACCGTCACGGTCATCGAGCGGGCCGACCGCATCGGCGGCCTGCTGCGCTACGGGATCCCCGAGTTCAAGATGGAGAAACGCTTCGTCGACCGTCGCCTCGCCCAGATGGAGGCCGAGGGAACCGAGTTCCGCGTCAACTGTGAGGTCGGTGTCGACATCGGCCACGAGGAGCTCGTGGCGAGCCACGACGCGGTCGTTCTCGCCTGTGGCGCGACGCAGTGGCGTGACCTGCCGATCCCTGGTCGTGAGCTCGAGGGCATCTGGCAGGCGATGGAGTTCCTGCCTCTGGCGAACAAGGTCCAGGAGGGTGATCTCGCCGATCACCCGTACTCCGCGGCCGGCGAGAACGTCGTGATCATCGGCGGTGGTGACACCGGTGCGGACTGCCTCGGCACCTCACACCGTCACGGGGCCGCCTCGATCCGCCAGTTCGAGATCATGCCGCGTCCCCCCGACACCCGTGACGACTCGACGCCGTGGCCGACCTGGCCGCTGCAGTACCGCGTCTCCTCGGCCCACGAGGAGGGCGGTGAACGGGTGTACTCGATCAACACGCTCGAGTTCGTCGGTGACGAGGCCGGTCACGTCCGCCAGTTGCGCACCGTCCAGGTCGAACAGACCTTCTCCGACGGGCGGATGAGCTTCGAGCCCGTCGATGGCACCGAGGAACTGGTTCCCGCCGACAAGGTCCTGTTGGCCATGGGCTTCACCGGTCCGGAGCGCAGTCCGCTTGTCGAGGGTCTCGGCGTCGATCTGGACGAGCGCGGCAACGTGCGTCGTGATGACGCCTGGATGTCGAGCGTGGAGGGCGTGTTCGTGGCCGGCGACATGGGGCGCGGTCAGAGCCTCATCGTGTGGGCCATCTCGGAGGGGCGTTCGTGTGCGGCCTCGGTCGACGCATGGTTGATGGGCGACACCCTCATGCCCGCCAACCTGGTGCCGAGCGCACGACCCCTGCGCTGATCCACAGGGCACTGAACCGCCCCGCGGTCACCGTCGTCGTCGTCCACCGCGACGCGCCGGACGCCTTCGCCCGCACCGTCGACAGGCTCCGACACCAGGACGTCGATCTGTCGCTGATCGTCGTCGACAACGCATCGGATCCGGCTGCTCTCGCAGCCGTGCGCACCGCGGCGCCCGACGCGGAGATCGTCAGGTCGGCCACCAACCTCGGTTTCGGCCCGGCGTTGAACGTCGGATTGCGCAGATGGTTGCGACGTGGGGTGGGGGAGTGGGTCGCGGTCGCTCCCCACGACGCTCTTCCCGACGGCGGGGTGATCGCCCGTCTGGTCGATGCCGGGGCGGGGCGGTCGCGGGCCGGGCTCGTGAGCGCGGACGTGGGTGATCAGGCCGTCCCACGTATCGACCGCTATTTCGGAGCAATCTGGGGCCCGGCGACGGTCAGCGGGGGATGGGACGACTGTGACTATCCCCACGGCACGCTCTTCGTCGCGCGGCGGGAGTGCCTCGCTCAGATCGGCATCTTCGACGAACGGTACTTCGCATACAACGACGAGGCCGACCTCGGGGCCCGCGCCCGGGCGCGGGGATGGGAGGTGGGTCTCGTCCGATCCGCGATGGTCGCGAACCCGTCGACCGCGACGCCGACGTGGATCGTGGACTACCTCCGTACGCGCAACACCGTCCTGCTCGTCCGCGATCACGGCGGTCGCTGGCCCATGACGGTCCGTCTCGTGATGGGGGTCGGCCAGACCCTCCATCATCTGCTGCGACCGCGCCTGCGTGCCCCGTGGTTCGTCCCGGCGGCACGCTTCCGTGGCCTCGCCGACGCGCTCCGGGGACGGTTCGGTCCTCCACCGCCCCGGCGTCAGGCGACGTCGCCGCCCTCGACGGCGGCGAGTCGGGGCCGCACCTTGACGAGGTAGTAGGTCGACACGACGAGCCCTACGGGGAGGACGAGAACACCGAACAGGACGCCGCCGATCCACACCACCTGACGTCGGTCGGTGAGCGCCCACACCCATGGCGGGCGGCGGGCCGCGTCGAGCAGCGCCCACATGCTGAGCGCCAGCGGGACCGACACGAGCACCGTGACGACGATCGCAACGGTGAGGTCACCCATATGAGCTCCGGCCCCCGAGCCTCACGGCGCGGCGTCGAGGAACTCGAGTGCAGCGTCGATGAACCCGAAGGAGCGGGGTAGGGCGAAGTGGTCGACGCCGCCCAGGACGACACACCTCGCGTCGGGCAGTGCCTCGGCTAGAGGTTCCGGCGGGCCCTGGTCGTCGCGGTCGCCGATCACCACGAGACAGCGGGCGTCGACGAGGGCCAGGTCGGCCGGATCGAGAGGCGGGCGGGCGTGGCTGATGCAGGCGAGGAGGGCGTCGCGGTCACTTCCCGGTTCTGAGGCGAGGGCCTCGAAGTGGCGGGCCACGACGTCGTCGCCCGCCTGTCCCATCAGCGCCGCGGCGACACGTTCGCGCATCGCCGTGTCGTCGGTGAGGAGGCCGGCGCCGACCCCGCCGACGACGATGCGTTCGAAGAGCCCGGGGGAGCGCGTAGCGAGGGTGAGCAGCGTCCGCGCACCCAACGAGAATCCGACGGCGTCATAGGGGCCGTCGCCGATCGTGGCGGCGACGTGGTCCTCGAGACCGGCGTAGGCCTGCGGATCATGGGGCCTGGGTGCCTCGCCATGGCCGAGCAGGTCGACGGCGACGACTTCGCGGCCGGCGTCGGCGAGCAGGTCGATCCAGCCGGTTTCGCCCCAGGTCCGTGCCGCTGTGGTCGCGAAACCGTGGAGGAGCACGACGGGCGGTGCCATCAGCGTCGGTGGGTGACGAATGTCAGACCGTCGCCGACCGGCAACATGACGGCCTCGACCCGGTCGTCGGCCGCGAGCGCGTCGTTGAATCGCCGCAGTGCGACCGTGTCGGCGCCGTCGTCGTCACCGACGACGTCGCCGCCCCACAGGACGTTGTCGAAGATCATCACACCACCGGGGGACAGGCGACGCAGGATCTCCTCGAAGTAGTCGGCGTACCCCCCTTTGTCCGCGTCGATGAAGGCGAGGTCTATCCGCGGCTCGGAGGGAAGTGCCCGGAGGGTCTCGGCCGCGGGCGCGATGCGCAGGTCGATGCGGTCGGCCACTCCGGCCATCTCCCAGTGGCGGCGGGCGATCGTCGTCCACTCCTCGCTGACGTCGCAGCACATCAGCTGGCCCCCGGTGGGCAACCCGCGGGCGATGCACAGGGCCGAATAACCCGTGAAGGTTCCGACCTCGACCGCGAAACGCGGAGCGAGCAGACGGGTCAGCATTGTGAAGAACGCGCCCTGCTCCGGTGCGATCTGCATGCGTGACATCTCGCCGAGTGTCTCGGTCTCGATCCTGAGAGCTTCGAGCCCGGGATCGGGCGGTGTTCCGTGAGCGACGAGATACGAGTGGACGTCGCTGTCGAGGAAGAAGGACTTCGGGCCGGCCATCGCCTCAACCTAGTGCGGGCGGCGATCGCAGCGGGAGCCCTCGTCGGGCGCCCGAAAACGCACGAGGACCCCGAGTAGCCTTCCGCAGAGCGGTCAGCTTCTCGGGGCCGTCCCGTGCGGTCCGTTCCCTCGGCGTCGGGCCACCCCCTGGGGGGTGCCCCTCGGTCGTTCCCGCCGGCGTCACCGTCACCTCGGCTCTCGCCTCGATGTCGGCTACCCGGCCGGATGACGGTGCGGACCTCCGACCCTCGAGCCGTCGGCCCGCCCCGTCGTCGGCGTTCCGCAGAAACACCGACCGGTTCAGGTCCTGACCACCCGACCCCGGGTCTCCGTGCGGTCGTCCCGGTCACCCGGTCCGGCCGTGCGCCGCCCCTCCTGTCGGCCTCCCGGTCTCCCGTTCGGCCCTCGTCAGGACGGTCCGGGTTCCATCGTTCCGGTTTCCCGGATCGTCTTCCCCCGGAGAGGCTTGTGATGAGCGGACCCTTTCCCCGGGTTTCCCCGAGGGAGCGGTCCCTCTTCCACTCGCTTCCCGTCGCCGTGTGGCTGGAGATCACACTGCCGGTCGCGAACTCCCTGGTCAAGGGTGATTTTCGAAATCCCCAGCGTTATCCACCGTGGTCGGAGGTAATCCCCAGTTCGCGTGGGGAAGTACCCAGGTTTACCCACAGGTCAGCCGCTGTGACCGGTCGTCGCGTCGCCGGGCCAGCTCCCGCGCGCCCGCAGCACCTCCCGGAGTGCATGTGGCCGGTCGGTCATGATGCCGTCGACGCCGAGGTCCAGGAGGCGGTGCATCTCGAGTTCGGCGTCGATCGTCCAGACGTGCACCTGCATGCCCCTTTCGTGGGCCTCGCCCACGAACCTGCGATCCACGAGGGTGATGCCGCGCATCGACGGCGGCACCTGTACGCACTCACCGACGATGCGGCCCACCGGCATTCCGTAGCTCGCCGCGCGCAGTGCGGTGACCGCCCTGGGTCCGAGACTGGTGCACAGCGCCGGGCCGAGCTTCGAGCGCAGCGTCGCGATCCGCCGGTCCGAGAAACTCCCGATGCACACGCGGTGAACGGCTCCGGCCCGCTCGATCTCCTGCGAGAGCGGCTCGACGACGGCGTCGGATTTCGGGTCGATGTTGATGAACGTGTCCGGGAACCGTTCCAAGAGCTCCGTGATGGTGGGGACCCGGTGTTCCCCTGCGATGCGTGCCGAGCGGACGGTCGCCCAGTCCAGGTCCGCCAGCGAACCCGTGGTGTCGCTGACGCGCCCGAGGGTGTCGTCGTGGAACGCGACCACCACGCCGTCGGCGGTGATGCGTGCGTCGGTCTCGATGTGGGTGAAGCCCAGGTCGATGGCCGCGGCGAAGGCGGCGATCGTGTTCTCGGGGTGCTCCTCGGCGCCGCCACGGTGTGCGATCGCGATCGGGAGCGGATGGTCGAGGAAAGGGTGCGGGCCCACGGCGCCGATCCTAGGACGTCGCGTCGAAGGGTCCGGTGGCCGCGTGCCGCCACGCTACGGTGGACCCGGTGGACCCCCTCGACGCCTTCGCCGAACTCGTCGGTGGCGACGGTTCCTTCGAGGTGGAGGAGGGTGCGATGCTCGTCGCGGCACTCGGCCGCCCCGAGGTCGACGTGACGAGGGAACTCGCACGTCTCGACGAACTCGCGGCTTCGGTCGCCGCGCCGACACTGAGTGGTCTGCGACACACGCTCTTCGACGACCTCGGCTTCCGCGGGAACGTCGAGAACTACTACGACCCGGCCAACTCGCATCTCGACCGGGTGCTCGCCACCAGATCCGGAATCCCCATCACCTTGGCGGTCGTGACCATGGCTGTCGGGCGGCGCTGCGGTGTGCCCCTCGCCGGTGTGGGCATGCCCGGGCACTTCCTCGTGCGCGACACCACGGCCGAGGCGGTGTTCGTCGATGCCTTCGACGGCGGTCGACTCCTCGACGTCGCCGGCTGTGAGGCGCTGTACCGGCGCATCAGCGGTGACGTGCGTGCGTTCGAACCGGCGTTCCTCGACCCTGTCGGAGATCGCGACATCCTCGAGCGGATGCTCACGAACCTGACGGTGATCCATCTGCACCGTGGCGACACGGCCGCTCTCAAGCTCGTGACGAGGGCCCGCCTGTGTATTCCGGGCGTCGGTATCGAGGTCGTGGACGCCGCTGTGACGTCGCTCGCGGCGAGCGGCCGGTGGGACGAGGCCGCCGAGTTGATAGAGACGGCGATCGAGGTGCACGGCGATGCCCTCGCCGAAGACGTGGCCACGGCCTATCGCAGCCGGGTGAACGGCCTGTTGGCTCGTCTGAACTGATCGCCGCGCAACGCTCGACAACGTACCTGCAAGCGCTTACGGTGCCGCTGACACGGCATCTCGGAGGGATCGAGGCCCACGTGCAGAGAAGAACGAAGATCATCGCGACGATCGGCCCGGCATCGGACGATCCGGCGGTGCTCGCCGACATGATCGAGGCGGGCATGGACGTCGCCCGCATCGGTCTCGCCCATTCGGATCTCGACGGTGCAATCGCCCGCTACAAGCGCATCCGGGCCGTTGCCGCCGAGATGCGCCGCGACGTCGGGATACTCATCGACCTGCCGGGTCCGAAGGTGCGGACCGCCTCGTTCCCCGACGGTGGCATCACAGTCGCGATGGGTGATCCCATCAACGTGCGCGTCGGCAACGACGCCAGCACGGCCACCGACATCGAGGTCGACTACGAACACCTTCTCGGCGACGTCATCGCGGGTGACCTGCTCACCTTCGGTGACGGCAACGTCGAGATCGAAGTCCTCGCGATGAAACAGGACCATTTCGAAGCCCGGGTGACCCACGGCGGCTCGCTGGAAGGGCGTCCGGGGCTGCGCATCCCCGCCGATCGTCTCAGCGTGTCGACCCCGACACCCTCGGACCTGCTCCAACTCGACGCGTTCGTCGACGAGGGCGTCGACATCGTCGCCGTGTCCTTCGTGCGCTCGGGTCACGACCTGCGCCACATCGCCGTGGAGCCCCACCCCCGCGGGCCGCTCATCGTCGCGAAGATCGAGACGAGAGCCGCGGTCCACAACCTCTCGGGGATCATCGCCGAGTCCGGCGGGATCATGGTCGCCCGGGGTGACCTCGGCGTGGAGTGTCCGATCGAGGAGGTCCCCCACCTCCAGAAGCGGATCATCCGTGAGTGCATCGCCAGCGGTCTTCCGGTCATCACCGCCACGCAGATGCTCGACTCGATGGTGACCTCGCCGATGCCGACCCGCGCCGAGGCGACGGACGTCGCGAACGCCGTGTTCGACGGATCCTCGGCTGTGATGCTGTCCGCGGAGACGGCCATCGGCAAACACCCTGCGAAGGTCATCGAGACCATGGCGAACATCGCCCGACGGGCCGACATGGAGTTCGACTACGAGGGCTGGGGAAAGCGGATCACCGAGGAGCACGAGCTCGGCGACGACGAGGCGGCGGCGATCACCGACGCGATGACGATGGCCGCCTGGCGCGTCGCCCGCGAGCTGGACCTCGCGGCGCTCATCTGCGTGTCCGGCAGCGGCTTCACGGTTCGTTCCATGGCCCGGTTCCGTCCGAAAGCCCCGATCCTGGGCTTCAGCGCCAACCCGCGTACGGTTGCGCAGCTCACGATGAGCTGGGGCGTCAAGCCCATCCTCGCGGAGCGCGTGTCGAGCTACGAGGAGCGGATGACGAGCGCGATCGAGCGGGCCCGCCGAGAGCGTTTCGTCCAGTCGGGCGATCTGGTCGGCGTCCTCGCCGGCGTCGACAGCTCAGGGCGCAAGACCGACATTCTGCGCCTCGTGCACGTTCCCTAGGCACCCCCACACCAGGAGACAGCGATGAGTGACAGTCCGGTAGGACTGAGCCGCAGCGGCCCACCCGAGACGATTCTTCCGCCCGAGCCCACCGATGTGATCGAAGGACTCGCAGCAGCGACGGCGGCGGCCGATGTGGGCGCGCGCCGCGAGGCGCTGCGGGGGCTCATCGCGGACCATCCGACGTGCCTGGAGGCGTGGGCGAGGCTCGGCGACGACGGTCGCGACGTCATCGAGAGCTACGCCTACTACCGGGTCGGCTACCACCGTGGACTCGACCGGCTCCGCGCGAACGGTTGGCGGGGGAGCGGTTTCGTGCGCTGGGAGCACCCGACGAACCGGGGGTTCCTGCGGGCTGTCGCCGGTCTGGAGAGGTGCGCGGCGGCCATCGGCGAGGTCGACGAGCAGATCCGCTGCGCCCAGTTCCTCCAGCAGCTCGATCCCCGTTGGGACCCCGCGTTCCTGGCAGCGGACTGAGGGCGTTGCCCGACGGGGTTCGGCGGCCGGTCGTTTGGCACCATGGGGCCATGGCACAACCAGGTGGAACACCCGTCGTCGGCCCCTTTCCCGAAGGAGTCGATACCGACTCCGAACGCGAGGAGTACGACAAGCTGCGCCGACGCGTCCTGTGGACGATGCCCTACGGCCTCTACGTCGTCGGGTCCGCGGAGCCCGGAAACCCCCTGCGGCGCAATCTGATGACTCTCAACTGGGCGACACAACTCTCGTTCGATCCGAAGTTGATCGGCATCGGGGTCGAGAACTCCGCGTTCACCCACGAGTTGATATCCGCCGGCGGGGTGTTCTCGCTGAACACGGTGGCCCGTGAGGACCGCGCCATCATCCGCAAGTTCACGAAGCCCGTCGAGGTGGACGTCGAAGCCATGACGCTCAACGGCTTCGCCTTCCACGACGGCGCCACGGGCGCACCCGTGCTCGACCAGGCACCGGCGTACATGGACTGTGAGGTCCGCGACGCTCTCGAGTTCGGGCACCACACCTTCTTCGTCGGCGAGGTCGTCGACTGCGGTTTCCAGGCGGACGAGGACACCGAACTGCTGAGGATGGAGGACACGAGGATGTCCTACGGCGGCTGAGATGTCGGCTCCGCCGGTAGCGGCCTTCACCGGCTTCGTGCTGGCCGGCGGAAGCTCACGCCGGATGGGTCGCGACAAGGCACTGCTCGAGGTGAACGGAACGCCCCTCGTGCTCCACGCATGCGCGGCGCTGGAGACGGCCGGTGCCTCCACCGTGAGCGTCGTCGGCGGCGACGCTGCGGCACTCGGTGCTCTCGGTCTCGTGACGGTCCGCGACGAACACCCCGGGGAGGGGCCGCTGGGCGCGATCGTCACGGCTCTGGGGACCGGGGTAGGCGAGGACGTCGCGGTTGTCCTCTCGTGCGATCTCGTGGACCCCTCGCCCGCCAACATCGCGGCGCTGGCTGCACGGATCGGGCCGGGCGTCGACGTCGTCGTGGCGTCCCTCGGAGGGCGGCCACAGTGGCTCCATGCGGCGTGGTCGTCGGGCGCTCTCGGTGCGCTCGACAGGAGCTTCGCTGCAGGCGAGCGCTCCATCGGGCGGGCGACGGGGGCACTGGTGGTCGAGGTCGTGGACGTTCCCGAGCCCGACCGTCTCCGCGACGCCGACACCCCGGCGGACCTGTCGTCGATCCTCCGTGAGCGCGGCGACCGCCGATAGCATCACGTTCAACGAGGTGCACCGATGAGCATTCCCAGTGTCGACATCGCCCAGTTCGCGGCAGCCCTGCGCGCCGGCGCGTCCACCGTCGATGTGCGTGAGGACGACGAACTCGCCACGGCGCGCCTCGACGGTGCCGTCCACATCGCTCTGGGGGACATCCCCCGACGATGGTCTGAGGTCCCCGACGGGACCGTGTATGTCCTGTGTGCCCGGGGCTCCCGCAGCGCCCGTGCGGTCCAGTATCTGCGGGGCAAGGGGATCGACGCTGTCAACGTCGACGGTGGGATCGTGGCGTGGCTCGAGGCCGGCCTCCCGGTGGAGTCCGATGAGGGGTGACTGAAAAGGCGACCGGACCCGAGATCGTCGCCGACGCAGGTCGCCTCGAGGAGGTCATCGACACCGCGGTCGCCCACCCGGCCTACGCGATCGACACCGAGTTCCACCGCGAGCGCACCTACTACCCCAAGCTCGCGCTCGTTCAGCTGGCATGGCCCGGAGGGCTGGTCGTCATCGACCCGCTCGCGGTCGACGTCGCTGCGCTCGGACGGCTCCTCGCCGACGGCGGTGTGGCGGTCCTGCACGCCTGCTCCCAGGACCTCGAGGTACTCGAAAGGGTGACTGGTGAGACGCCGGCGGACCTCTTCGACACCCAGGTGGCCGCCGGTTTCGTCGGCCTCCGTTCACCGTCGCTCGCAGCCCTCCATGACCAGCTCCTCGGACGACGCCTGCCCAAGGGTGACCGCCTCACGGACTGGCTGCGACGCCCACTCAGCGACGACCAACTGGAGTACGCCGCCGCGGATGTCCGCCATCTCCTCGAGATCCACGCGGAGCTCGTGACACAGCTGACCGACCGGGGACGTCTGGAGTGGGCCCGGACGGAATGCGAGATCGTCCTCGCCAAGGACCGGTCGGGGCGTGATCCCGACGAGGCCTGGCGCAGGGTGAAGGAGGCCCGGCAGCTGCGGGGACGTAACCGGGCGATCGTGAGGGCGCTGGCCGCATGGCGGGAGCGTCGGGCGGCTGAACTCGACATCCCGGTCCGCTACGTCCTGCCCGATCTCGCCCTCGTGTCCATCGCTCAGCGGCCACCGCGTGACGTCGCCGCTCTGTCCGGCGTGCGCGGCCTCGACGACCGCCACCTCAAAGGTGGAACAGCCGAGGCCCTCCTGGCGACCATCGCCGAGGTGGACGACGAACCCGCGGCCGCCGAAGAGGACCCTCCGCAACGGTCGCTGCCCCGTGATCTACGCCCCGCTGTCTCGCTGGTGGCGTCGTGGATCACCCAGATCGCCGCGGACAACGACCTCGATCCCGCGCTGGTCGGCAGCCGCGGCGACGTGGAAGGTCTGCTACGGGGGGACGAGGACGCCCGGTTGTCGATGGGATGGCGTGCTGATCTCGTCGGCGCCCCGATCCGCCGACTCGTCGCCGGAGATGCGGCGCTTGCGTTCGACGGTCAGCGTCGCCTCGTGCTCGAGGAACGCTCACGGCGTCGCCTTGGTGACGCAGGGAGGTCGGATGCGGGGATCGGGTGACGATAGGATGGCGGCTGGCCCCACACGTCGATGCGGATTCGGAGTCTGACCGTTGAAGAAGGGACGACACCGGCGCTACGAAGAGGCGAGGGCGCTCAAGCAGACGAGCGACGACCTCGACGCTCTCTTCGAGGACAGGGAGGAACCCTGCCCGGAGTGCGAAGCGCTGCCCGGCCATGACCACAAGTCCTGGTGCGAACTCGGAAAGAACGAGCCGGTGGCAGACACCGTCGACGACGTCGATGGTCTGTTCCCGGACTGAGCTGCCCGCTCACGACGTCGAGGGTCTGTTCCCGGGCTGAGCTGCCCGCTCACCCTTCGGTCTGGTCGAGGATCTCTCCCAGGCGGACGATGTCATCGGCGGAGACGACACCGATGAAGCCGTCGTCGTCGTCGGTGATCACCAGCAGGTCGGTGTCGATCCGTTCCATCGTCGCCACGGCGTCGCGCAGTGTCCACGAGGGCCGGCCGGCCGGAACGGCGTCGACGACATCCGCGACCGTGGTGGTCTCCCAGTCCTCGCGCGGGATCGCCTCGACGCCGTCGAGCCGGCACACGCCGAGATAGCGCCCGCCGTCGACGACCGGCACGAGCTTCTGTCGCCGTCCCAACACGTGGAAGTAGACGAACTCGGACACGGTCGCGTCCGGTGGCACCGTCATCACGTCGGTGTCGAGTGCGGACGTGACCGGGAGCGTGAGGCGGTGCTCGAGGTGGCCGCGCCGTTCGTCGTGCTGGTAGCTGGCCACCGATGCGGACCCGGCCACCAGCTGGGAGACGGCCGCCGCGATGAGCGCGGGTACCACGAACGGGGAGCCACGGGTGGACTCGGCGACGAACATGACCGCGGCGATCGGAGTGCGGTATCCGGCACCGAGGAAGGCCGCGAGACCGAGGGTGGGGTAGAGGGTGGTGTCGTCCTGGCCCACCGCCTCGCCGATGAAGGCACCCATCAACAGGCCCTGAACGGCGAGCGGGATGAACAGCCCGCCCGTACCGCCGCCGACCACGGTCGTGAGGGTGGCCACCATCCGGAACGCGAACAGCCCGGCGATGAGACCCAGGGCACGGTCCGTCTCGGTCAACCAGTCGATGGCCTCGATGCCGGGGCCGAGGCTCAGTGCCTCGTCGTAGACGGCGTCGGTGGCGATGGCGAGACCAGCGAGGATCACCGCGGCAGCCACGAGCCGACGGGTGATGTCGACGTCGCGGACCAGAGCCTTGGTGTGACGCACGAACCACCCGAACGCTCGTCCGCCGAGACCCGCAGCGAACCCGAGTAGCGCTCCACCCAGCATGTCGATGATGCGCAACTCGGGCTGATCGCGGCCGAGGAACTCGCGCCCGAGAAACGGAAACACCGGAGCCGCGTTGCCCACGATGGCGATGAACACGAGGTAGGCGGTCGCAGACGCGAGCAGCGCCGGGAGAAGGGCACGACGGGTCACGTCGTCGCGGTAGGGCGCCTCGAGAGCGAACAGGACACCGGTGGCCGGTGTCTTGAAGATGGCCGCGACGCCGGCGGCGGCCCCCGCGGTGAGGAGCATCTTCGATTCCTCCCGGGTGAACAGGCGTCCGAATCGCGTCTGCAGGTTGTGGCCGATGGACGAGCCCGCGTAGATCGACGGTCCCTCGAGGCCCATCGCCCCGCCGAGCCCGATGGTCGCCACGCCCGCGGCGAGTTTGGCGGGGAGCTGTCGAAGAGGCAGGTCCGGCGACCGGGAGTGGAAGGCACGGATGAAGTCGTCGCTGGTACGCGGTGTCGCCTCGGGTCCACCGCCGTAGCGCAGGATCAGCGCCGACAACACGAGACCGACGCCCGGCGCGATCGCCAGGACCCACAGCGGCTGATCGAGCAGCGTCGACAGGACCGCCTCCTCCGTGAGGCGCTCGAAGCCCGCGACGAGGACACCGACCAGAATGCCTACGGCCACCGATGCCAGCAGAGTCCGGGTCAGACGTCCCGAGGGTCGGAAGCCGGATAGCCCGGATCGTAGGTTCACGACTCGTCCCCGATGCCATGCGAGGGACCGCACGCGTGTGTCATGTCTTCGTCAGGGGCCACCGAAGAACCGATGCTACCGTCCCCGTCGGCCCGATGGCCCGCAGGGGAGGAGACGAGGTGGCCGGAGAATTCGACGACATCAGGGGACGCCTCGAAACGATCTCCGAGGAGCTGGCCGATCTGGCCATCGCGCGCCTCCGGGACTCCATCGACGCCGGGGGGACGGAACTTCCGGTGGACGAGAAGCGCATCACCCGGGCCCGCCGTGCAGTGGAGAAGGCCATCGGTCTCCTGAGCGAACGCGACGACACGTTCTGAGAGACGGCGCCCGTCAGACACCCACCGGGGCGGATTGCTCGACGGGTGGGACGCCGTAGAGCGTGGTCCGCTGAACGAGGCGACGTCCGAGCGGTTCGACGATCCGGGCGAAGTCGGCGGGACCGACCTCCTGGCCGTGTTCGGCACCGGCTGCACGCGAGATGTTCTCGTTCATCAGCGTTCCGCCGAGATCGTTGACACCGGCCTGCAGACACTGGGATACACCGGGCAGGCCGAGCTTGACCCACGACGCCTGGATGTTGGCGATGGTGTCGCGATAGGCGATGCGTCCGATCGCGTGCATCAACAGCACTTCTCGGAACGTCGGCCCACGTCGCGAACCCTTCCGCAGGTAGATCGGCGCGGCCATGTGCACGAAGGGAAGCGGCACGAACTCCGTGAAGCCACCGGTCTCACGCTGTAGGTCCCGGGTGCGCACGATGTGGCGGGCCTGGTGGACCGGGTTCTCGACGGACCCGAACATGATGGTGACGTTCGAACGCAGGCCCACCGAATGGGCCGTGCGGTGCGCCTCGAGCCACTCGTCGGTCGTGATCTTGTCGGGGCACAGCACGGCGCGGATCTCGTCGTCGAGAATCTCGGCCGCCGTCCCCGGAAGGGACTTGAGGCCGACGTCCATGAGGCGCCGCAGGTAGTCCGCCAGCGGCTCTCCGAGACGTCGCGCTCCCTCTGTGACCTCGAGGGCCGTGAACCCGTGGACATGGATGTCGGGGACGGCCTCGGTCACGGCGCGGGTCACGTCGATGTAGTAGTCCCCGTCGAAGTCGGGGTGGATCCCACCCTGGAGACAGACCTCGGTGGCTCCCTTCGCAGCGGCCTCCGCGGTGCGGCCCGCGATGTCGTCGAGGGTCAACAGGTACGGGTCGCCGCGCAGGTTCAGCGACAACGGACCCTTCGAGAAACCACAGAACCGGCACTTGAACGTGCACACGTTCGTGTAGTTGATGTTCCGGTTGGCTACCCAGGTCACGTCGTCTCCGACGATCTCCGCCCGGAGCTCGTCGGCGACCTCGGCCACCGCTGCGACCTCCGGGCCGCGGGCCGTGAACAGGGTCACGATCTCGTCGACGCCGACTTCTTCTCCGGCGCGCACCCCGGCGAGGACATCGCCGACCGGGCCGTGCGCGGTCGCTCGGGACGGCAGCAGCACCGGGGGGTCCACCGGCGCACCCGAGTACCAGCCCCCGTCGTCGTCGCGACCGAGACCCTCGGCATCGCTGCGGTCCATCACGGCGAACCGCAGACCGGGATCGATCCACGTTTCTGCACCGAGTACGTACGACGGGTGCACCGTCAGCCGGGGTGCGAGGACGTGGCCGACGCTCCCGGTCAGGTCCCGCAGGCGGTCGAGGCTCGGCCAGGGACGCTCGGGGTTCACGTGATCGGCGGTGACGGGTGAGACACCTCCGAAGTCGTCGATGCCGGCTCGGATCAGCGTGGCGGCATCGTCGGAGAGATTGGGAGGAGCCTGCACGGTCACGTCGGCCGGGAGGATGAGTCGGGCGAGTGCGATCGCTTCGATGAATGCGTCGTCGGGGCACGGCGCCGCCGCGTGCATCCCGGTGCCGGGCTTGGGCAGGAAGTTCTGGACGATCACCTCCTGCACGTGGCCGTGGCGGCGGTGCGAGTCTGCGATGGCTTCGAGTGCCTCGACACGTGATGCGCGGGACTCGCCGATACCGACCAGGATCCCTGTCGTGAACGGGATGGCGAGCTCGCCGGCGGCCTCGAGCGTTGCGAGGCGCCGTTGTGGAGTCTTGTCAGGTGAGCCCCGGTGACACTCGAGGTCGGGGTCGAGGCTCTCGAGCATCATCCCCTGGGACGGTGCCACCTCCCGCAGTCGGGCGAGTTCATCGCGGTGCAGCGCTCCTGCGTTGGCATGGGGCAGGAGGCCGGTCTCGTCGAGCACGAGGGCGGCCATCGCCGCCAGGTAGTCAACCGTCGATCCGTAGCCGTTGCGTTCGAGCCAGTCCCGTGCGACCGGATAGCGCAGCTCAGGCCGCTCGCCGAGAGTGAACAGGGCCTCGTGGCAGCCGACCGCCGCGCCGCGGCGCGCGATGTCGAGCACCGCCTCGGGCGTCAGGTAGGGCGCGTCCAGGCGTGCCGGCGGCTGCGCGAACGTGCAGTAGCCGCACTTGTCGCGGCACAGCATCGTCAGTGGGATGAACACCTTCGGTGAGAAGGTGATCCGGCGACCGTACGTGTCGTCGCGGACCGCGCGGGCCGCCGCCGTCAGGTCGGCCAGATCACGGCCGAGGAGATCACCTGCAGCGTCGGACACCGTCAGCCCAGTCCCTCGGCTCGTTCGCCGAGCGTGCCCAGAACCTCTCCGAAGGACTTGGCGAACGAGGCGACACCCTCGTTCTCGAGCCGCTCGGACACGTCGGCGAGGTCGACGCCGACCCGGGGGAGTGTGTCGATGACCGAGTGGGCGTCGTCGAGGCCCGTGTCGATGGTGCGGGCCGGGGTGCCGTGATCATCGAAGGCCTCGAGGGTCGCCTCGGGCATCGTGTTGACGGTGTCGGGACCGATGAGAGAGTCCACGTAGAGGGTGTCGGGATAGTCCGGATTCTTCGTGGACGTCGACGCCCACAGCGGCCGCTGGACGCGTGCGCCGCGCTGTGCGAGCGCCTCCCACCGGGGGCCGCTGAACCGCTGCTGGAACAGTTCATAGGCGAGCTTGGCCTGTGCCACCGCAGCGCGGCCCGCCAGCGCCCGTGCCTCGGGGGTGCCGATCTCATCGAGGCGACGGTCCACCTCGGTGTCGACCCGTGAGATGAAGAACGACGCGACGCTCGACACAGTGGAGAGATCGCCGGAGTAGGCCTCGAGACCCGAGATGTAGGCCTCGATCACCTGGTCGTAGCGCTCGATCGAGAAGATCAGCGTGACGTTGATCGACCGGCCCTCTGAGATCATCGTGCGGATCGCGTCGACACCCTCTGCGGTCGCGGGGATCTTCACGTAGAGATTGGGCGCGTCGATCCTCTGGTCCAGCTCGCGGGCGGCGGCCACCGTGCCGGCCGTGTCGTGCGCGAGCTCGGGGGACACCTCGACCGAGACGTATCCGTCGACGCCGTCGCTGGCCTCGTGGACGGGCAGGAGCAATGCGGTGGCGGCACCGATGTCGTCGGTGACGAGATCCCAGTAGGCGTCCTCGATCGACCTGCCCGACCGGGTTGCGGCGCCCAGGTCTGCGTCGTAGACGTCGGTCGACGACATCGCCTTCTGGAAGATCGTCGGGTTCGAGGTGATGCCGCGGATCCCGCGGTCGATCCATGCCTGTAGCTCCCCGCCGGTGATCCAGTTGCGACGCAGGTTGTCCAGCCACGGGCTCTGGCCGTGGTCGGCGTGGAGGTCGTGGAGGTTCGTCATGATTCCCTCTTCCGCGCGGCCAGAAGGCGCCGCGCATGGTCGCTCACGTTGACGGGCTCGATGCCCAACTCTTCCATGACGACGTCCCCCGGCGCCGAGGCCCCGAAACGTTCGATGGACACGACATCGTCGGCGTAGCGGTACCAGCCGAGCGAGACCGCGGCCTCCACGCCGAGGACGGGGATCCCGTCGCCCAGGACCTGGGACCGGTACGCGGCGTCCTCGGCATCGAAGCGCGACCAGCACGGCAACGAGACGACCCGGGCGGCGATGCCGTCGGCGGCGAGCAGTTCGGACGCTGCCACGCACACCGAGACCTCACTGCCCGTACCGGCGAGCACGATCGCCGGATCGGTGACGTCAGTCACGATGTAGCCGCCGCGGTCCACGGCGCCACCCCCGGTGCCTTCGAGCACGGGCACGTTCTGGCGGGTGAGGATGATCGCCGTCGGGCCGTCGTTGTCGATCGCGATGCGCCAGGCGGCGACCGTCTCGTTCGCGTCCGCCGGGCGGATCACGGTCAGGCCGGGGATGGCACGCAGCGCTGCGAGCTGTTCGACGGGCTGGTGGGTCGGACCGTCCTCGCCGACACCGACCGAGTCGTGGGTCCACACGAAGATCGCCTTGGCGCCCGAGAGGGCTGCCAGTCTCACGGCGGGACGCATGTAGTCCGAGAAGACGAGGAAGGTCCCGCCCACGGGCACGACCCCACCGTGCAGCGCCATCCCGACCAGCGCCGAGCCCATGGCATGTTCCCGGACGCCGAAGTAGATCTGGCGCCCGCCGGGATCCGACGCGGACTGTGCCGTCGCTCCCGGGATGGCGGTTCCGGTGTTCCCGGTCAGGTCGGCACCGCCCGACACGAGGCCGGGCACGACGTCCGCCAGCGCCGCCAGACATGCGCCGGAGGCCTTGCGGGTCGCGATGGACTCACCCGGTTCGTAGCTCGGCAGCGCGTCGGCCCAGCCGTCGACACCGGTCCCGGCGAGGCTGACCCGGTACGCGTCGCGGTCCCCGGCGAACGTCTCGAGGCGTTTCTCCCACGCGACACGCGCGGCGCGGCCACGTTCGGCCGCCGCGCGGTAGAACGTGGCGACGTCGTCGGGCACCCAGAACGTCTCGTCGGCCGGCAGGCCCATGGCCTGCTTGGTGCGGGCGATCTCGTCGTCGAAGATGGCGTAGCCGTGCGCGGCGGCGTCACCGGTGTGATCGGGCGAGGGAGTCCCGATCTCGGTGTTGACGATGATGATCGACGGCCTGTCCTCGACCGCCATGGCGTCCCGTACGGCGCCCTCGATCGCGTCGAGGTCCTCGCCGGCTGCACCGATGGACTGCACGTGCCAGCCGTAGGCCACGAAACGCGCCGCGGGATCGTCGGACAACCACATCCCCGTGGGTCCGTCGATGGAGATGTGGTTGTCGTCGTAGATGGCGATCAGGCGGCCGAGCCCGAGGTGTCCGGCGAGCGAGGCCGCTTCGTGGCTCACGCCCTCGGCGAGGTCCCCGTCGCTGCACAGCACGAAGGTGTGGTGGTCACAGAGTTCGGCACCGAAGCGGGCCCGCATCGAGCGTTCCGCGAGTCCGAGGCCGACGCCGTTCGCGAAACCCTGACCGAGGGGGCCGGTCGTGACCTCGACGCCAGGGGTGTGACCGGCCTCCGGATGGCCCGGTGTCGCACTTGCCCACTGACGAAAATCCCGCAGGTCGTCGAGGGAGACGTCGTAGCCCGTCAGGTGGAGCATCGAGTAGAGAAGGATCGACGCGTGCCCACACGACAGGACGAACCGGTCCCTGTCGGGCCAGTCGGGGGTGCCCGGGTCGTAGCGCATGATCCGGGTCCACAACACGTGGGCCACGGGCGCGAGAGCCATGGCGGTTCCCTGGTGACCCGACCGCGCCGCGTTCGGTCCGTCCATGGCGAGTCCCCGCACGACGTCGATCGCCTTGCGCTCGAGCTCGATCTGGCTGGTGTCGGTGGATGTCATGGGTTCTCCGGCGTGGCTGACGGCGGCCACGCTAGTGGTCAACGTCCGAACAGAACGACCGACGCCGTGAAGCCGTGTACGAAGTTGGCTCCGCCGACCGGGCCGAACTCCCCGGCACAGAACATCCCGGCCACCGGGCCGCCGCGCAGAGCCTCCGAGACGACGGCGGCATCGTGGTCCTGTACCCCGAACAGATGTGAGCCACGACCGTTGCAGGTGAAGACGAGGGCGGCCTCCGCCCGGGGCCGGTCGTTCATGAGTTCGCGGAGGTCCTCATCAGCCGTCGCGGCATCGCGAACGTGGAACTGGACGGTCGATCCGACCTCGACGAGGGCCCCGACGGTGACCGACCCCGAAGCCTCGTCGGCTCCCACCACGCCTCGCACCAGGAAGTCGCCGCGCTGGAAGTCGATCTTCGACTCGTCGATCACCAGGCCGACGTGCAGGCCACGTCCCATGAGGTCGCGTTCGTCGTCGTCGGCCTCGTCGATCAGGGTGCGCAGACGTTCGAGGGCCGGCCGTCCCGCGAGTTCGTGGATCACGTTGCGCTCGGCGGCCGTGACGATGAAGGGTGCGCCGACGGGTCGGCAGCCCTGGGAGACGACCGTGTCGATCCTGAGGCCGGGGGGCAGGAGGGCGCCGACCGCCCCGGAGCTGTGGACGGCGTCGTCGAGGATCAGGCGGTTCCCGCCCGGGCTGGCCGCGCCGGACGCGAGGCCTCCGACGATGCGCAGGTCGGCCGTGTCGTCCTGGCCGAGGCTCGAGACGAACGCCTCACCCGGAAAACTGAAGGGGTCCGCGATCAACAGGAGCGTTCCACCCTTGCTGGTCGCCTCGAGGGGGAGCCCGGCCACGGCGACGCCCTCGGGGGTCGACAGGGTCTCGAGGTGCACGGCAGGCGGAACCGCGCCGAGCCGCGCTGCCCACAGACTCACCGCCGGGCGTTCTTCGACCTCGCGCCCACCGCCGAGGACCGATACCGCCGTCCCGCCGACGAGGCGCAGTGGGGCGAGCACCTCGTTGACCGTGGTGACGATCTCGTCGATGTGGTCCCCGTGGGCTCCGCTCACGAAAACGACGGCGAGGTCGGGGCGGGTCCCGAGGGCCTCACGGACCTCCCCGACGACCTCTCCGGTGGCGTGGCTCGCGAGAGGATGCTCGGACAGCGCGGCGGCGTAGCTCATCGAGCGCGAGGTCGTCGACTCAGGCGTCGACGGGCTCGAGAAGTGTGTAGGGCACGACCGTCACCGCTCCGGCGTCGACGCGACAGTGCGCCTCCACCGTGTCGGCGGCGGGGTAGTCGAGTTCGGCGCGCACGAGTCTGTAGCTGAACCTGCCCGGCTCCACCTGCAGTGGCTGGACGTTGCGTGCGATCTGTTCCCCACCACGTCGGAACACGACTTCGAGGGCACCGGTGCCGGCCTCTCCGGGCGCGCAGCGCACGATCACGACCAGGTGGGGGGTGACGGTCACGGGAAACGGGCCCGGTGCGGGCGCCGAGAACTGGACGCCGGTCAGGTCGAGACGGGTGGTCGGCCCCGGCACCTGCCGGGTGGCGATGTCGTCCAGGAAGAGGGCCGCGACGATGTCCACGGGGCGCAGGCTAACGGGAAGCAGTGCCGACCAGGGTGTCGTGACGGACCTCTGCGAGGCGCAGGGCCCGCGCGATCACGATGACGTGCCAACCGGGGTCGATCTGTGGTCGTCGGAACGAGAAGCGAGCGGTGGTCGGCATTGCGTGGTGGTTGTTGTGCAGGCCCTCGCCGGCGGTGAGAAAGGCGAGCCACTGCAGATTCGTCGCGCTGTTGGGGTGGTCGCGCCGTCCGAACGTATGGGCGAGGGCGTTGACGCACCCGCCGAGGCCGACGTACGCGATCACGTGCACAGCGAAGGCCAGGGGTCCGGCCCACCAGCCGAGGGTGAGGATCAGGATCGCCACCGTCAGGCCCATGCCCAGCCAGCCCTTCTCGAGGAGGTGGCGGTCCAGTCCCGTGCGGGGGATGTCACGCGCGTAGCGCCGCGTGTTCTCGTCGTCGTGGGCCACGCGGCGGTACAGCAGTGCGTTGAGGAACTGGACGCGTACCCATCCGAGGCGGGCCGGGGAATGGGGATCGTCCTCGGTGTCGGTGGCGGCGTGATGGCGGCGGTGAACGGCGACCCACTGGCGGGGTTGGATGCCCGTGAGCATCCACAGCATCACGCGGAACACCGTCGTGAGCGGTTCACGGATCCGCAGCGCCTTGTGGCTCAGTGCGCGGTGGAGCCACACGGAGGTGATGACGTTGGCGACCTGGGTCAGAGCGAGGCCCACTGCGATGGCGACGATGATCGTGATGAGCACGGCGGGTTGGACCCCCCGGGGAGGGCATCGGTTACGTGTCCGGCCCGAGGGCCACCGGCGGCCGCGCCCGAGGCTCTAGTGTCGTGGGTGATGACCCGGTTCCTCGTGCCCGTGCTGTTCGCCGGTCTGGCGATCGGTTCCTTCGTCGTCGCCGACCGCAGTTCTCCCGAACTCCCCGAACCCGTGGTCGAGTCGATCGACGTGACCGTGACGCCGATCCTGTCCGCACGTCGTGTGCCCGATCTCCTGGTGGAGCCGCTGTCGCGCGACGCTCTCGCCGAGGACCTCTCAGAGCTCGTGACCCGGGCGCCGGCGTCGAGTTGTCTCGTCGCCTCGGCGGGTGGTGAGGATCTGTTCGTTCACAACGGGGAGCTGAATCTCGTGCCGGCGTCGGTGCAGAAGCTCGTGACGGCGGCCGCGGCGCTCACCGAACTCGGTCCGGACTACACGTTCTCCACCCGCATCCTCGCGACGGCGGCTCCGGTGGACGGTGTGGTCTCGGGTGACCTGTTCCTCGTGGGGGGTGGTGATCCGCTCCTCGCCACACCCGGGTACATCGCCACCTTCCGGGAGCAGCCGCAGATCCACTCGCCGATCGAGGCGCTCGCCGACGAGCTGGTGGCCGGCGGGCTGACCAGGATGACCGGCTCGGTCGTGGCCGTGGAGCGCCGCTACGACGAAGTCCGCTACGTCGAGACGTGGCCCGAGCGCTTCGTCACCCAGGGACAGTCGGGTCCGTTGAGCGCGTTGACGATCAACGACAACTTCGAGGAATTCCCCGCAGAGCGGGGCACCGCCGTACCGGTGCCGCCGTCGGATCCCGCTCTCTTCAACGCAGGCCTCTTCGACGACCTGCTCGAGGAACGGGGCGTCATCGTGTCGGCGTCACCGCGCGAGGCGGGGCCCGACGAGGACCTCACCTCGCTGGTCGAGGTCGCGGTGTTGGAATCGCCGCCGCTGTCGCAGATCGTCGTGCAGATGCTGTCCACGAGCGACAACGTGACGGCCGAGCTGCTCCTCAAGGAGATCGGCCTCGTACGCAACGGCGTGGGGACGACGTCGGAGGGCGCTGCGGCCGCGGTGGAGATCCTCGCCGAGGCGGGCTTCCCGACCCCGGACCTACCGCCGCGTGACGGTTCGGGTCTCGATGAGGGCAATTCCGTGACCTGTGACTTCATCGTCGACCTCCTCGAGTCCTTCGGAGCGGACTCCGACCTGGCCTCCGGTCTCGCCATCGCCGGCGAGACGGGGACGCTGCGCGACCGGTTCACAGGAACGGGCCTGGAGGGCCGGCTCATCGCGAAGACCGGGAGCCTCAACGGTGTCGGGACCCTCGCCGGATTCGTCGAGACCGACGCCGGGCGGTCGGTGACGTTCGCCTTCCTCGTCAACGGGACCATTCCGCCGGATCTGTTCGACCTCCAGGCCGAGGTGGGACTCGAGATCGCCCAGTATCCCGAAGGGCCCTCACCCGAAGCGGTCGCACCGGTCACGTTCGCGTCGTGACCGAGGGTGACGGAGCGGACCCGGACGGAGGGCTCAAGGGGGACACGACGATGCCGATGTTCCCGCTCGGCTCGGTTCTGTTCCCGGCGATGCCGCTGCCGCTGCGGGTTTTCGAGCCCCGCTACGTGAAGCTTCTCGGCGACTGCATCGATGGCGACTCCCGGTTCGGAGTGGTCCTGATCGAACGGGGCAGCGAGGTCGGCGGGGACGACGTCCGCACCGACATCGGCACGGTCGCCCGGCTCGTTACGGTTTCGACCATCGCCCCCGACCAGTACGCCGCCGTAGCGGTCGGCGAGGAGATCGTCGATGTCGTCGAATGGCTCGACGACGATCCGTACCCCCGCGCTGTCGTGCGGCCGCGAGCCGGCCGCTCCGACGAGATCGACGAGGCGCGGCTCGCCGCGGTCACCGCGAAGTTCCGTCGGGTCCTGGCGATGCACTCGGAGATGGTCGGAGGGGCGGCCCCGGCGACCGTCGAGCTCGTGGACCGGGACGACGTGCGGGTCTACCAGATGGCCGCCATGGCGCCCCTGGGGCCCTTCGACCAGCAGCGGCTGCTCGCCGCGAACGGATCCGCGGCCCGACTCGATCTGGTCGCGACCATGCTCGACGAGGTGGAGGAACTGCTCCGGGCGGGCTTTGCCGCCGACACCGAACCCGGTCCCGAGATCGAAGAGGAGTGAGGTACCGGGAGAGCCGGGGAGCCTGTGTAGGCTTGGCGGTCACGTTCTGAGGAGGGGCATCGGTGAGTGACACCGCAGCCGGCAACAAGAACAACACCAAGAAGGGCCCGAAGGAGACGGTCGAGGAGCTCAAGGAGCTCGTCGTCGGTTACGCCCGTCAGGAGACGGTGGAGCCGCTCAAGCGGCTCGGGCTCTGGGTGGGATACGGGATCGGCGGGGCGCTGCTCGTCTCGATCGGTCTCATCATCATGTCCATCGGTGGTCTGCGGGCACTGCAGACGCAGACGGGTGAGCACCTGACCGGAAGTCTCACCTAAATGCCCTACGCGATCACCGTCGGCGGTCTCATCATCATCATGGGGATCTTCGCCGCACTCATGACCCGTAGCGCCGATCTCGACGAGGATGCAGAGGAGCGCAGGTGAACGACACCCCACGGATAACCCCCGACGACATCGAGGCGAAGTTCGACGAGCTCGCGGGCGAGATCGACGATGCGGCCGACAACAGCCGTGACACGGCGAAGAAGGCGGCGGTCGTGGGACTGCTGGTCCTGATCGTGTTGGCCTTCCTGCTGGGCCGCCGCCGCGGCGCGCAGTCGAAGACGGTCGTCGAGATCCGTCGACTCTGAACCGTGGGACTGATGCGGTTCCTACGCCCGATGCGGATCCTGCGCCGCAAGGCGGTCCTGTCGGGCGTCCTCGGTGGCAGCCGCTTCTGGCTCGTCGCCGGAGGCGCCGCGTGGGTGGCCCACTGGGCAGGTCGGGTTCTCGGGACCTCCGAGCCGGTTCCCGTCTACACCGAGGAACTCGGCGTCGGCGAGCGGATCATCGTGGCCCATCTGCCCCTTACGCCCGGCGCGGAGGCCAAGGCCGCCCGTCGTGCGCGCCGCGCCTCGCGACGCTCCTGACCGTCCCGGGTGGCTCCCGGTCCCATCGCCGCCATGATGGTGCCCCCATGGAGGTCCATCAGCGAAACCCGACGAAGGTCACGACGATGAAGGGCCCGGTCTCGGTCGTGGGACTACTCGGCCGCCTCGGCGTCAACCGTGAGTCCGTCCTCGTGATCCGCGACGGTGAGATCGTGCCCGGCGACGCCATGCTGGCGGACGACGCGGTCGTCGAGATCCGACCGGTCATCTCGGGCGGGGCGGTGAGCTCGTGAAGTGTCGGGTCTGCCGGGGGCCCGCGGTCGTCGACCTGCGCCAGCACAACGCCAACTTCTGCCCCGACCACTTCGTGAAGTTCTGCCGGGACCAGGTCGTGAAGGCGATCGACGAACACCACATGATGGTCGAGGGCGACAGGGTGCTCGTCGCCGTCTCCGGAGGTAAGGACTCACTGGCGGTGTGGGACATCCTCGTCGACCTCGGCTACGAGGCCGACGGCCTGTGCATCCATCTCGGCATCGGCGACTACAGCACGAGTTCGGCTCGCTACGCCCGCGACTTCGCGCAGAGCCGGGGACTCACCCTCCGCGAGGTCCCCCGCGCGGACGACCACGGGATGACAGTGCCCGAGGCCGCCCGGGTGACGCGGCGCGTGCCCTGCTCGGCCTGCGGGACATCCAAACGCCACATCTTCGACCGCGTCGCCCTCGAGGGCGGCTACGACGTTCTCGTGACGGGCCACAACCTCGACGACGAGGCCGCCGTGCTGTTCGGCAACGTCATCCGGTGGCAGACCGACTACATCGGCCGTCAGCGTCCCGTGCTCGAAGCACGCGAGGGGTTCCCCCGCAAGGTGAAGCCGCTGGTGCGCCTCGGCGAGCGGGAGATGGCCGCCTACTGCATCATCCGGGGAATCGACTACATCGTCGAGGAGTGTCCGATGGCCACCGGAAACAGTCACCTCCAGTTCAAGGAGTTGCTGAACGCCCTCGAGGTCGAGTCACCCGGCACCAAGCACGACTTCTACCACGGCTTTCTTCGCCGGGCGTCCACACGGTTCGCTGCTGAGACCGACGCCGGCGCCGACGGTCTGGGTGAGTGCGCTTCGTGCGGGGCGCCGACGACGGCCGAGGTGTGCGCCTTCTGCCGCCTGGTGGCACGGGTCGCGAACGCCGGCGGCGACGCGCAGGTGTCGATCACCGCGCCGGGGTCCGGTGCACACGGTGGTTGACGGGACGGCGCGGGGCGACGGCCGCCCACTCGTCGCGGGCGACATCGTCCTCCTCGTGGACCGCAAGGACCGGCGGTACATGTTCGCCCTTCGCGCCGACGGCGAGTTCCACACCCACAGCGGCGTGTTGGCCCACACCGAGTTGATCGGCCTCCGGGAGGGCCAGACGGCCAAGAGCACCGGGGCGTCTTCCTTCGTGGTGTGGCGGCCGACCCTGTCGGACTACGTGCTGAAGATGAAGCGCGGCGCGCAGATCATCTACCCCAAGGACATCGGCCCCATCCTGATGCTGGCCGACATCGGGCCAGGCGTGCGGGTCCTCGAGTCCGGCATCGGCAGCGGTGCGCTCTCGCTCGCGATGCTGCGGGCGGGGGCCGACATCGTGGGCTACGAACTACGCGAGGACTTCGCGGAGCGGGCCGTGCGGAACGTGACGGACTTCTTCGGTGACGTGCAGGACCGCTACCGGGTCGAGATCCGGTCGGTGTACGACGGCATCGACGAGGTCGATCTGGACGCGGTGGTCCTGGACCTGCCGGAGCCGTGGCTCGCCGTGGACCATGCCACCGTCGCGCTGCGTCCAGGGGGCATCCTTGTCGGGTACACGCCGAGTATCACCCAGGCGGTCACCCTGAGAGAGGCGTTGGCCGACAGGGGATTCGCGCGTGCCGAGACGTTGGAGGTCCTCAACCGGACGTGGCACATCGACGGGCAATCCGTGAGACCGGATCATCGGATGGTCGCCCACACGGGCTTCCTCACCCACGCACGGCGGTCGTCGAGCTGACCTGCCCGGGAGTCGGGCGTCGGTGAATCTGCTCGACCTGGTCGTCCTGGCCCTCGCTGTCGCCTCGGGCGTCGTCGGCTACCAACTGGGCTTCCTTCGACGCATCTCCACCTGGATCGGCGCTGCGGCCGGACTGCTCGTCGCTGTCCTGCTGCTCCCGGAGATCGCCGAACTCTATGACGACTCGTCGAACTTCACCGTGCTCATGCTGATGCTCGGCGTGGTCGTCGCGACGACCACCGCCGGCGAACTCGTCGGCGTGCTCGTCGGAAACTCCCTGCGGCTGGTCCTGCCGCCCCCGTTTCGGCTCGTGGACCGCGCCGTGGGAGCCCTGGCCGGCGTCGCGGTGGTGGCCTTCGTCCTTTGGCTCCTGTTGCCGACGATGGCGAGGACGCCGACGTGGCCGGCGGAACAGGCACGCGGGTCGGTCGTCGCATCGGTGGTCCAGGACGTGTTGCCCGACGCCCCCGATGCGATCGACGGCATCCGGGCCGTCGTCGGCGACGACGGCTTCCCCGACGTCCTGTCCGGTCTCACCGCGGCGCCGTCGACCGCCGACCCACCGACGACGTCGGGCGTGCTCCAGCCGGTGCGTGAGCTGGTGGCGCCGAGCATCGTGAAGGTCGTGTCCGAAGGCTGCTCGCGCGTGCAGCAGGGCACCGGCTTCATCGCGGAGGCGGGGATCGTCGTGACCAACGCGCACGTGGTCGCCGGTGGCGACCGGGTCGATGTCGTGTCCGACGAGTTCGGCGAGATCCGGGCGCAGGTCGTGGTCTTCGATCCGGTCACCGACCTCGCCGTACTGTCGGTTCCTGCCCTGGTCGGACGGCCGCTACCGCTGGCGGACGGGGTCGAGGGCTCCGAGGGGGCCGTGTTCGGTCATCCTGGTGGGGGAGTGCTGGAGCTCTCGCCGTTCCGAATCGAGTCCACGATCGACGCCCGCGGTGGCGACGTCTACGGGTCCGCCGATGTCGTCCGCCGGATCCACGTCCTGGCGGCCCGTCTGGAGGGAGGCGACTCCGGCGGGCCGCTCGTCGGCCCCGATGGGTCCGTGGTGGGCGTCGCATTCGCGATCGCCCCGGATGCTTCCGATGTCGCCTACGGCGTGCGGACCGAGTCGGTGCGGGCGATCCTCGCTGCACCGCGCGGTGAGGCACTGGTCACGGCCTGCGTGCAGTGAGCCGGCCCCGGACGCGCACGGAGGCGTCCCGGGGGACGCCTCCTGTGGTTCGATCTAGCAGAGATGGGTGCCCGATGGCGGCGACCCGTCGGTCACTCGACCTCGATGAAGATGCACTCTCCGGGGCATTCCTCGGCGGACTCGATGGTCGCCTCCTCCTGCCCGCTGGGAACCACGGCGAGGCCCTCCGGGCCGCCCGGATCCGCGAAGACCTTGTCGCCTTCCTTCACGTAGGCGAGGCCGTCGTCGAGGAGGGTGAAGACGTCGGGCGCGATCTCCTCGCACAGCCCGTCACCGGTGCACAGATCCTGATCGATCCAGACCTTCATCTCGATGGAACCTCTTTCGGTAGAGCGGTCACGCCGCCGCTGGTCACGGGTGCGGCGGGAACCGTATCCCATGCGCACCGCTCGGCGACACATCGCAGTGTAACGGAGCCGGATCAATAAACCCGGTCATCGGCGTGATAATTGCACCGGGGCCACGACATCGCCTCCGGGTGACGACCGTGTAGGGTCCGCATCGAGGTCGAAGAGGAGGTTCGCAGCCGTCGACACCACCGGTCCCGAAGAGACTCCCGGCGACGATCTGCCCGCGTTGCGGGCGACGGTCCGGGCACTCGAAGAGGAGCTCATCGCGCTCCGTCGGCGCCTGCGTGACGCCCCGAAGCGGGTCCGGACCCTCGAGGAGCGACTGCTCGAGACGAAGGGCCAGCTCTCCCAGGCGGTGAGTCACAACGAGAAGCTGACGTACACCCTGCGAGAGGCCCGCGAACACATCTCCGCCCTGCGCGAAGAGGTCGAGAAGCTCACCCAGCCGCCGTCGGCCTATGGAATCGTCGTCGGCATCAACCCCGAGGACGAAACCGCTGACGTCTTCTCGGGCGGCCGCAAGATGCGCGTCGCGGTCCAGTCCGAGATCCTCGACGGGCTCATCCGCGGTCAGGAGGTCGTGCTCAACGACTCGCTCAGCGTGATCCTCGCCCGCGGGGCCGAGCGCACCGGCGAGATCGTGCAGTTCAGAGACCTGCTGGCAGACGGCCAGCGGGCGGTGGTGATCGGCCGCGCCGACGACGAACGGGTGGTCGAGCTCAGCGCCGACCTCCTCGGTGTGCCCCTGCGGGCAGGCGACACCGTCCTCATGGATCCGCGTTCGGGGCTGTTGCTCGAGAAGCTCCCACGGCCCGAGGTCGAGGAGCTCGTGCTCGAAGAGGTGCCCGACATCTCCTACGACGACGTCGGCGGACTGGACGTGCAGATCGAGCAGATCATCGACGCGGTCGAGCTGCCGTTCGTGCACCAGAAGCTCTTCGCCACCTACGCGCTCCCCGCCCCCAAGGGCATCCTGCTCTACGGCCCGCCGGGGTGTGGAAAGACGCTGATCGCCAAGGCGGTAGCGAGCTCCCTGGCCCGCAAGGTCGCCGAGGTGTCCGGTGACACCGAGGCCCGTTCCTACTTCTTGAACATCAAGGGCCCGGAGCTGTTGAACAAGTACGTCGGCGAGACCGAGCGGCAGGTCCGTCTCGTCTTTCAGCGGGCGCGCGAGAAGTCCGAAGAGGGCTGGCCGGTCATCATCTTCTTCGACGAGATGGAATCACTGTTCCGCACACGCGGCACCGGGATCAGCTCGGACATGGAGTCGACTGTCGTCCCCCAGCTGCTCGCCGAGATCGACGGCGTGGAGGCCCTCAAGAACGTGATCGTCATCGGGGCTTCGAACCGCGAGGACCTGATCGACCCGGCCATCCTGCGACCGGGTCGTCTCGACGTGAAGATCAAGATCGACCGTCCCGACCGTGACGCGGCGGTGTCCATCTTCGCCCGTTACCTCACTGTCGACGTGCCCATCGCCGCCGACGAGATCGAGGGACCCGGCGGGGGCGATCCCGAGAAGGCCGTGCGGGCGATGATCGAGCACGCCGTCGCGGAGATGTATTCCGTCGACGAGCGCAACCGGTTCCTCGAGGTCACCTACCAGAACGGTGACAAGGAGATCATGTTCTTCAAGGACTTCTCGTCGGGCGCCATGATCGAGAACATCGTGCGGCGGGCCAAGAAGCTCGCCATCAAGCGCACGATCGCCGGCGGGGCCGACGGGATCCGCACCGAGGACCTCACCGCGGCGGTCAGCCAGGAGTTCAAGGAGCACGAGGACCTCCCGAACACCACCAACCCCGACGACTGGGCGAAGATCTCCGGCAAGAAGGGCGAACGGATCGTGTTCGTCCGCACTCTCATCTCCAGCGACGAGGATCCCGTCGGTGGACGCTCGATCGAGCGGGTGGGAACCGGCCAGTACCTGTGAGCGGGCTCGGATAGGGTCCCCGCCGATGGCGACGCGCAAGATCTGTGGAATCGAGACGGAGTTCGGAATCGTCCACCGCGGCGTTGAGGAGTCCAACCCGATCTCGGCGAGTTCGCTTCTGATCAACGCCTATCTGGCCCACGTGTCGGCCACCGGGGCCCGCGGACCGGCCCCGAAGGTCGGATGGGACTTCGAGGACGAGAGTCCCGCCAGCGACGCCCGGGGGATCGTGCCGGTCGGCGCGATGGCGCCCGAGGTCGAGACGCACCTGGTCAACGCCGTGTTGACGAACGGCGCCCGCTACTACGTCGACCACGCCCATCCCGAGCTGTCGACCCCCGAATGCGGCGACGCCCGCAGCATCGTGGTCTACGACCGCGCCGCCGAGGAGATCCTGCGCGCCTCGATGACCGCCGCCCGGGGGATCCTGCCACCGGGCGAGGAGCTCGTGGTCTACAAGAACAACTCGGACGGCAAGGGCAATTCCTACGGCTGCCACGAGAACTACCTCATGGACCGCGCCACCCCGTTCGGACGGATCGTCGTCGGCGCGACGACCCACTTCGTGACACGCCAGATCTTCACCGGGGCCGGCAAGGTCGGCACCGAGGCACCGGGTTCATCGTCTGAGGAGGTCCCCTTCCAGCTCACCCAGCGTGCCGACTTCTTCGAAGAAGAGGTGGGTCTGGAGACGACGCTGAAGCGGCCGATCATCAACACCCGCGACGAGCCTCATGCGGATGCCCAGCGCTACCGCCGTCTCCACGTGATCGTCGGGGACGCCAACATGTCGGAGGTCGCGACGTTCCTCAAGGTGGGCACGACCGCCATCGTCCTCGCGATGATCGAGGACGACGCCCTCGGCCGGGAGATCGCGATCGCGTCGCCGGTACGGTCGCTGCGATCCGTCAGCTACGACGTCGGCCTGAGCGCAACGCTGGCTCTGGCCGACGGCACACGCGCCACCGCCCTCGAGATCCAGTGGGAACTGCTCGACAGCGCCCGCAAGTACGCGGAGACCTTCGGCCTCGACTGTGTCGGTGCGGAGGTCGGCGCCGAGGTGCTCGACCGGTGGGAATCGGTGCTGGCGGGACTCGAGGAGGACCCGATGTCGGTCGCGGCGCAGGTCGACTGGGTTGCCAAGCGGCGCCTGCTCGAGGCCTACCGTGAGCGCACCGGCTGCGACGTCGGTGACGCCCGCCTGAGGGCCCTGGATCTGCAGTACCACGACCTGCGTCCCGAACGTTCGGTGTCGTCGCGGGTCGGGCTCGAGACCATGGTGACGGCGGCCGAGGCCACCGAGGCCATCTCCGAGCCCCCGCTCGACACACGGGCCTATTTCAGGGGCCGGTGCCTGCAGCGCTTCGCCGATGAGATCGTCGCAGCCAACTGGGATTCCATCGTCTTCGACGTGGGGGACGAGCCGTTGAGGCGGGTCCCGATGATGGAACCGTCCCGCGGTACCGCCGAACACGTCGGTAGGTTGATCGATGAGAGCAGGACCGCAGCAGAGCTGTTGGCCCGGCTCGACGGTTGAACGGTCCGTCGGAACACGAGAGGGAGGTCGGCCATGGCAGAGAGAGAACAGAAGCGCAAGGCTGCGCCGTCGAGGACGGAGTCCGACGACGTCGCGGACGTCCCGGCGGCGTCCGAGGACGCCGAGAAGTTGAAGGCCGAACTCGACGACCTGCTCGACGAGATCGATGAGGTCCTCGAGACCAACGCCGAGGACTTCGTGAAGTCCTACATCCAGAAGGGCGGCGAGTAGCCCTCCGGCTCGCACCTCCGGTACAGGGTCCGCGAGGTCGCCCGATGCCCTAAGCGCGGTGACCCCTCATGCCGATGGAACGGTGTGGGATCATCACCGGACGACGAGACGTTCGCGGACCGCGGAGTGCGGGTTCCGGTCCGCCGAATCGGGATGCTCCTCGGGGTGGCCCGCGAACGGCGTGGGGTCTCCCGCCACGACGTGGCCCGCCGCACCGACTGGCGCTTCGGGCCCAGCCTCCTCGGGCAGATCGAAGAAGGTCGCCACCTTGTCGACGTGGAAGCGATACCGGAACTGGCCCGTGCCTACGAGATCGACCTCGACGACATCCTGCCCGACCGCAACGGCCTCGAGGTCGACCTGCGGCGTGGCCGCATGCGGGTCGGGGCCACGAAGGCCAAGGTCGCCAAGAAGCCGTCCCTCGATGCACTGCTCGCTGCCTATCTCGACTTCGTCCGCCAGATGCGGGGCCTGCCCGAAGACGGGTGGGTCGATCCCCGTAGCCTGCGCGTCGACGACATCGTCGAGCTCGCACTGGCCGTGGACGCGGACCCGGCCGATGTGGACCGACGCCTCGTCGACACTCTGGAGGCGACGAGGCCCGAAGGCGTGACCTGGGAGACCGGCCGTCACGACGACCGTCCCCCGGACCAGCGCCCCGACCTCCTCTGGTGAGGCCGACCGGACGCCCCGGGCCGGGCGCTAGCCTCGGCGGCTGTGACGTTTCCTCTGTTCTCACCCACCGATGACCCGGGGCCGAGCTTCGCGGGACTACTGAGGCGCGTCGGCCTGGAGCCGGTCGCCCCTCTGACTCAACTCGGACCGGAGATGGCCATCGCCCACGGGACGACCGTCGTCGCGATCCGCTATGACGAGGGCGTGGTGATGGCCGGCGACCGGCGCGCCACCTCGGGTCACCTCATCAGCCACCGCACCATCGAGAAGGTCTTTCCGGCCGATCGTTATTCCGGCGTGGCCATCGCAGGCGCTGCCGGCCCCGCGATCGAACTCGTGCGCCTCTTCCAGCTCCAACTCGAGCACTACGAGAAGGTCGAAGGGCAGGTGCTGAGCCTCGACGGCAAGGCCAACCAGTTGAGCCAGATGATCCGCAACAACCTCCCCGCCGCCATGCAGGGCCTGGCGGTCGTGCCGCTCTTCGCCGGGTACGACCTGCGTGCCGGTCGGGGGCGCCTGTTCCAGTACGACGTCACCGGTGGGCGCTACGAGGAACACGAACACGCCGCCACGGGCTCGGGAAGCCTGCACGCCGGCACCGTGATCAAGCTCGGACACCGACGCACTGACGGACGCGACGCAACGGTCGATCTGGCCATCTCGGCACTGTTCGAGGCGGCCGACGAGGACTCGGCCACGGGTGGCCCGGACCTCGTCCGGGGGATCTACCCGGTGGTGGCGACCATCACGGCGGAGGGATACGAACGTCTCGACGACGCCGAGGTGGAGTCCCGGTTCCGCGAAGTCCTCGATCGCCTGTCCGGGGAGGACCGGTCATGAACATGCCGTTCTACGTCGCGCCCGAGCAGATGATGAAGGACCGCGCGGACTACGCGCGCAAGGGCATCGCCCGCGGTCGCAGCCTCGCGGCGACCGTGTACGACGACGGAGTACTCATCTGCGCGGAGAACCCGTCGAGCACACTGCGCAAGATCTCGGAGATCTACGACCACATCGCGTTCGCGGGCGTGGGCAAGTACAACGAGTTCGACCAGTTGCGCATCGCCGGTGTCCGCCACGCAGACCTGAAGGGCTTCGCCTACAGCCGCGCGGACGTGGACGCACGTAGCCTCGCCAACCAGTACGCGCAGATCCTCGGTCAGACGTTCACCCACGAGATGAAACCGATGGAGGTCGAAATCCTCGTCGCCGAGATCGGCGACGAGGCGGGTGCGGAGCAGATGTTCCACATCCTCTACGACGGCACCGTGGACGACACCGACAGTTTCGCCGTCCTCGGCGGTGAGGCGGACACGATCGCCGAGCGCATCGGCACGTCCTTCGACCGGACCCGCTCGCTGCGCGACGCCGTGCGCGCGTCGGTCGGTGCGCTGGCGGGGGAGGAGCGTCAACTCGCTCCCGGAGACCTCGAGGTCGCCGTGTTGGCCCGCTCCGCTGGTCGGCGGGCCTTCCGCCGTCTCGGCGACGACGAGTTGGCCGGGTTCCTCGCCGACGGGTAGGTCGGTGGCTCTGCGACCCGGGCCGGGGGTCGCGGCCCTGTAGCGTGAGTGCGTGGAGCGCCGCATCTTCGGCATCGAGAACGAATACGGGGTGACCTGTACGTTCCGCGGCCAGCGACGCCTCAGCCCCGACGAGGTCGCCCGCTACCTGTTCCGCAGGGTCGTGTCGTGGGGACGTTCCTCGAATGTCTTCCTGGCCAACGGCGCGCGTCTCTACCTCGACGTCGGCTCGCACCCGGAGTACGCGACGCCGGAGTGCGATTCCATCTACGACCTGGTCGCCCACGACAAGGCCGGCGAGCGGATACTCGAGCAACTCCTCGCGAGCGCGGAGGAGCGGTTGCGCGACGAGGGGATCCGCGGCGACATCTACCTGTTCAAGAACAACACCGATTCGGCCGGCAACTCCTACGGCTGTCACGAGAACTACCTGACGAGTCGACGCGACGACTTCTCCCAGCTCGTCGACACGCTCATCCCGTTCCTGGTTACGCGCCAGATCTACGCGGGTGCCGGCAAGGTGCTCCAGACGGCGCGTGGCGCGATGTTCTGCATCAGCCAGCGCGCCGAGCACATCTGGGAGGGGATCTCGTCCGCGACCACGCGCTCGCGCCCGATCATCAACACCCGCGACGAGCCCCACGCCGACGCTGAGCGCTTCCGACGCCTCCACGTGATCGTCGGCGACTCCAACATGAGCGAGTACGCCACGTTCCTCAAGGTCGGTACCTGCTCGATCCTGCTGCGGATGCTCGAGGAACCGTCTGTGGTCATGCGTGACATGACCCTCGAGAACCCGATCCGGGCCATCCGTGAGATCTCCCACGACATCTCGTGCCGACGCCGGGTGCGGCTCGCGAACGGCCGGGAGGCATCGGCTCTCGACATCCAGTCCGAGTACCTCGACCGTGCCCTGCGTTTCGCAGAGCGACGCCAACTCAGCCCGCTCGAGGCCAAGGCCCTGTCGATGTGGGAGCACGCGCTCACCCAGATCGAGAAGGACCCGCTCGGCCTGGACCGCGAGTGTGACTGGGTCATCAAGTACCACCTGATCGAGCAGTACCGGGCACGTCACGATCTCGCACTCAGCGATGCCCGGGTGTCGCTGATCGACCTCCAGTACCACGACGTGATCCGCCGCCGGGGGCTCTTCTACCGGATGCAGCGACGTGGACTCGTCGAGAGGATCTGTCGCGACGAGGACATCGCCCACGCCGTGGAGAACCCACCGTCCACCACGCGTGCGCGCCTGCGGGGCGAGTTCATCCGCCGTGCCAAGGAACGCAAGCGCGACTACACGGTCGATTGGGTCCACCTGAAGCTGAACGACCAGGCGCAACGCACAGTGCTGTGCAAGGACCCCTTCAAGGCCCATGACAAGAGGGTCGAGAAGCTCATCGAGTCGCTCTGAGCCGCCGTGAAGAAACTCGAACGGCTCATGAACCTCACGGCGGCGCTCCTGTCGACTTCGCGCCCGCTGACCATCCATCAGATCCACGAGCGCGTCGAGGGGTACCCGCAGAACTACGAGTCGTTCCGCCGTGCATTCGAGCGCGACAAGGACGATCTGCGCGACATGGGCGTCCCCATCGTCATCGTGGAGGTCCCCGGGGAGGACCGCGGGACGCAGGGATACCGCATCCCGCCCGAGGATTACTACCTGACCGACCCCGGGCTCGAACCCGACGAGTTGGCCGCCCTGCGACTCGCTTCGAGGGTGGTGCGCATGGAGGGCTTCGGAGCCGACCAGGCCCTGTGGAAGCTCGGCGGCGTCGGTAGCCCGGCGGCGGACCGAACACCCGCCCTGGCGGCGCTTCCGGCCGACCGGAACCTGCCGGGCCTGTTCGCAGCCATCGCCAACCGCAACGTCGTCTGTTTCGACTACCGGGGTGAACAGCGCACGGTCGAGCCGCGACGCCTCGATTTCGGGAGGGGTCGCTGGTACCTCACAGCGCACGACCGCGAACGCGACGACACACGGAACTTCCGTCTCGACCGCATCGTCGGCGCGGTGCAGGTACTCGACGAGCTCTTCCCCGTCCGGTCCACCCCGGCGGCGGGAGCCCGGCTCGAGCCGTGGGAGATGGGTGGCTCCGAGGTGGTCCAGGCCCGATTGCTGGTCGATCGCCCGCTCGCCGCCTGGGCGGAGCGACGACTCGGCGCCGACCGGGTCACAGAGAGGCGGGACGACGGTGCCGTCGTCGTCACCATCCCGGTGACCAACGAGGACGCTTTCCGCTCCTTCGTCGTCGAGTTCCTCGAACACGCGGAGATTCTCGAGCCGGCCGAGCTGAGGGCCTCCTACGTCGCATGGCTGACGGGCATCGCGTCATGACGAAGATGACCGCGGGGGAGCGGCTCCAGCGGCTGTTGTCGCTGGTGCCCTGGGTGGCCGCCCACGACCCGCCGGGGCCAACCGTGGCGGAGACGGCGGCGCGGTTCGACTACCCGGCGGACAGCCTGCTCTCGGACCTCCAGGACGTCGTCTTCATGGTCGGGGTGTACCCGTACAGCCCCGACGAACTCATCGAGGTCGCAGTGGAGGGCGACCACGTCTCGATCCGGCTCGGAGAGTTCTTCGAACGTCCGCTACGTCTGACACCGGAACAGGCCGTGGCGCTGGTTGCGGCCGGAGCGGGGCTCGTCGAGGTCGACACCGACGATCCCGGCCCCCTGCGCAGGGGGCTGGCCAAGTTGGCCGCTGTTCTCGGAGTCGACCCGGCGGAGACCATCGACGTCGAACTCGGCCCCATACCCTCCGAGACCCTCGGCATCGTCCGCGACGCGGTGGCCCATGATCGGGCTCTGCGCATCGCCTACTACGTGCACAGTCGTGACGAACAGACGGACCGGGTGATCGAACCGCACCGTGTGTTCGCCACGGAGGGCCACTGGTATGTGTCCGCGCACTGTCGCCGTGCCGTGGGCACGCGCGTTTTCCGGTTGGACCGGATGGACGCGGTCGAGATGCTCGAGGAGACGTTCGTCCCTCCGGAGGAGATCCCCCCGCCCGCCGCATTCGAGCCCGGAGACGACGATCCCCGCGTCGATCTCGTGATCGACCCCTCCGCAGGCTGGTTTCTCGACGCGTATCCCGTCGAGAGCGTCGCGACGGCCGCCGGGGCCACCCGCGTCACGCTGGCCGTCTCGGGCCGGGCGTGGCTCGAGCGGCTCCTCCTGCAGCTCGGGCCGCGTGCCGAGGTCGTCCGCTTCGATCCACCCCTCGATGCCGACATCGCGTCCGGGGCCGCCCGCCGCGTGCTGGAGCGGTACCTGTGAGACGCGGAGGCGTACGCGGGAAACGCCGCCACCTGGACTACGGTGCCTGAACGGTGGTCGACGGCAACTCCGACGAAGACGTCACTTTCGAAGATCCTGACTGGGTCGACAAGATCCTGGCGCGCGCCCTGGAATCCGCTGAGGATTCCGCCGGGGACGACCCAGCCTCCACAGCCGCACCTGAGCAGCCGGTCGAGCCGTCCACGCCCCCGGCGAGTCGAGCCCCGGTCGAGCCGTCGACGCCCCCGGCGAGTCGTGCCCCGGTCGAGCCCTCACAGAGTGAGACTGCGCAACCTGGCACTGCGGGTCCGATCGACGCAGATGACCTCCTGTGGTCCCCGGGAGCACCTGAGGACGGGGACCAGGCGCCCACCGACGAGCCCACCGAGGCTCATGGCGGGTGGTTCGACGACGACGCCGACGATTGGGACGAGGACGGCGACACGGTCCTTCCCGAGAATCTCGGGCGTGGCCCGAGCGCGGACGAGGTCATCGCATCCTGGGTCAACGAGGAGGGAGACACCGGCACCCTGCTGGTCACGACCGCCGACGAGCCGGCCGCACCGAAGCCACCCAAGTCGACGGCGCGCTCGGTGGCGGAGTGGGGGGCGGTCATCGTGGGAGCGCTTCTCGTGGCGCTCCTGGTCAAGACCTTCCTGGTCCAGGCTTTCTTCATCCCGAGCGCGTCGATGGTGCCGACCCTCAATGAGGGCGACCGGGTGCTGGTCAACAAGTTGAGCTACGACCTCGGTGACGTGAGTCGTGGCGACGTGATCGTGTTCAGACGACCGCCCAGCGAGACAGGGTCGATCCCTGATCTCATCAAGCGGGCCATCGCGTTCGAAGGCGAGACGATCGTCTTCCGTGACGGCGAGGTGTTCATCGACGGCCAGTTGCTGATCGAGCCCTATCTCGCCGAGCCGTCCTCGACCGAGGCGTTCCGCACGATCCCGGGCTGTGAGAACGAGGCTGCCGACAGCTGCGTCATCCCCGAAGGGCACCTGTTCATGATGGGCGACAACCGTCGCGATTCCCGGGACAGTCGTTTCTTCGGACCGATCGACGAAGGGCTCGTCGTGGGACGCGCCTTCATCAAGATCTGGCCTCTCGGCGACATCGGCGGCCTCTGAGCCGGCGACCGCGCCTCGATCGTCAGAGCGGAGAGTCGAACTCAGCGACGACTGTGGTCATCCGGTCGACGAAATCGGAGTAGACAGCGTCGATCCCGGCTTCGATGAGCTCGCGCAACATCCTCTCGTGTTGCGCGTCCCAACCGAACGCCAGGATGCCGAAGCGGTGGTAGAGCGTGGTCAGGCCGCCGGTCCAGTCGCTGCGGTGCATGTTGCAGGCGTCGATGCCTCGTTCGGCGAGTGTCGCGGCGTGACGTTCGGGGCCACCGTCGATCGATCGAAGACGGGTCGAGTGCACGATTCGCACGCCGTCGAAGCGTTCCCGCCACTCCGCGACCGTCTCCAGGTCCGGATGGCACAGCCACACCCGCGAGGCGAGAGTGGGGTCGTGGCGGGCGGCCACGGCCTTCACGACGTCGACCGTCGCTGCGACAGCCTCCTCGGTCTTCACATCCAGGGACAGTTCGAAGTCGACGCCACAGGTGACGAAGAGCTCCTCGAGCGTGGGCATGTGGTCGGGGAGGTCCATCCTGTCGGTCGCCGCGATGGAGCGTTTCCTCGGCCACCAGCCGAACTCGCCGTCGTGGTCGAGTACGGCCGCTCCGTCGCGGCTCACCCACACGTCACTCTCGAGCCCCGTGGCACCCATCTCGAGGGCCAGGGAGAAGGCTTCGAGGGTGTTCTCGGGGGCGTGGGCCATCGCGCCGCGGTGTGCGAACGCGATGGGCGGTGCTCGCAGGGGGTCTATGCGGCGGGCCACAGCCGCCATCGTCGCCGCACCTCGGGGCCGACGGCAACCCGGGTCGACACATCGAACCCCCGCGGCCCTCAAGACGACGCATACACGTGCCGATTGATGTACCGGAAGGAGGCTCACGTGGCCAGGATTCGCGCAAGCTGCCCGACGTGCGGTGACGTCGAACTGACGACCGCCGAGATGTCGGTCCGGATCACAGGACCCGACGGGTCGGGTGAATACCACTTCGACTGCCCCGTGTGTGAGGCGCCGGTCGAGAAGCTCGCGGAGCGCCACACGGTCGACCTTCTGCTGGCATCGGGCGTCCACGAGTCCTCCTGTGACGAGCCGGTGGAGCATCTCGTGTTCGCCGAGAGCCGGCCCCTCACCCACGACGACCTCCTCGCGTTCCACGATCTGCTCGCCGACGAGGCCGAGTTGACGCGTGCCATGGCCCAACTCGCCACCGATACCGGGCTCTCCCCGTAGCTGTTCCGGGTAGGCCAGGGCGGTCCGCCTCCGGACCCGACCACAGGTAGGCTTGCCACATGTTCAACGTCGGGACCGGTGAGCTCATGGTGATCCTGCTCGTCGCCCTCCTGGTGCTCGGGCCGACCAAACTCCCGGGCGCCGCCCGCCAGACAGCGAAGACCCTCACCGAACTCCGCAAGGTCTCGACCGGATTCCAGCGTGAGATGAAGGCCGCCATGGACGACGCGTTCGAGGTCGAGGCACGCGACAGGGGGGCCAAGGCCGTCTCGAGCGAGGCCGGAGGCGCCACCACGCCCGCCGCCGATGCCTCGACTGCGGCCCAAGCCGACGATGCCGCGTCCGCAGCCGACTCCGCCACGCCGCCACCGGCTGACAGCGGCAGTGGAACCGGGGACCCTGCGGTGAGCACCGCCGAGGCTGCCGGGATGTACGCGGCGTCCGGTGAGCCCGACGACGCGGCTTCCGACGACGCCGATCGTTCCTCCTGAACGTGATGGGTAGGCGGCACCGGACGGGCGCGCCGTGTCGATGAGCGAGGACGTCGAATCGCTCGAGGGCGGCCGGATGTCGATCCTCGAACATCTCGCCGAGTTCCGCCAGCGCTTCATCATCTCGGTGATCGCCATCGCCGCCGGCGCGATCGCCTGTTGGATTCTCTACCCGCAGATCTTCGACATCCTGCTGGACCCCTACTGCGACGTGAGCGACTTCTCGTTCCCTGACGAGAACGGGGTGGCCCAGCAGTGCCGACTGCTCAACACCGAGCCGCTCGGTGGCTTCACGGTGCGCATGACCGTGGCCGGATACGGAGGTATCGCATTGGCGATACCGGTCATCTTGTTCCAGGTCTGGCGTTTCATCGTCCCGGCTCTCTACCCCCACGAGAGGCGTTACGCAGCCACGTTCGTCATCCTCGGCACCGCGCTGTTCGTCATGGGCGCCGGCCTCGCCTACTGGAGCATCCCCCGGGCGCTCGAGTTCCTCACCGACATCGGCGGGGACGATCTCGTCAATGTCTTTCAGCCGCAGGCCTACCTGGGTTTCGTCGTGAAGATGATGATCGCGTTCGGGATCGGCTTCGAGTTCCCGATCGTCCTCGTCTTCCTCCAGCTCGCGGGACTCGTCCACCACACGACGCTGCGGTCGGGGCGCCACTACGCCATCATCGGCATCGTCGTCCTCGTTGCCGTACTCACCCCCAGCGGCGACCCCATCACGCTCCTCGTGCTGTCGGTGCCGATGTACATCTTCTATGAGATGGCGATCATCTACGGTCGGGTCCGGGACCGGCGTCGGCGACGTCGAGGCGAACCCGTCCAGAGTGGCTGACGGGCACGACTTCACGCTCGACCGCTTCCAGGTCGAGGCACTCGCGGCGATCGACGCCGACCGTTCGGTCGTCGTGTCCGCACCGACCGGCTCCGGCAAGACCGTCGTCGCTGAGCACGCCGTCGCCCGTGCGCTGGCATGCGGCGAGCGAGCGTTCTACACGACACCGATCAAGGCCCTGTCGAACCAGAAGTACCGTGACCTCGCCGAGCGACTCGGCACGGACGCCGTCGGGCTGTTGACCGGTGACAACAGCATCAACGGTGATGCGCCCGTCGTCGTGATGACGACCGAGGTCCTGCGGAACATGATCTACGCGGACTCACCCGCCCTCGATCGACTCGGCTGGATCGTCCTCGACGAGGTCCACTACCTCGCCGATGCCTACAGGGGGCCGGTCTGGGAGGAGATCATCGTCCACTGTCCCCAGTCGGTTCGTCTCGTCGCCCTGTCGGCGACGATCTCCAACGTGGCCGAGATCGCCGAGTGGATCCGCACCGTGCGGGGCCCCACCGACGTCGTCACCGAGAGTCGCCGTCCTGTCCGCCTCGAGTCGCTCATCGCCGTCGGTGACCGCTCGCGCCACACCGTCACGCTGCGGGACGTCCTGAAGAAGGGGCGGCCCGACCCGCGGGGACGCCAACTCGACGACCAACAGATGCGGGGGCGGCGACGCCGCTGGTACCCCCCGGACCGGCTGGCCCTGATCGCGGAGCTCGAGCGGCGCGGTCTGCTGCCGGTGATCCACTTCGTGTTCAGTCGCGCCGGCTGCGACGAGGCCATGGGACGCGCCCTCGACGCCGGAGCTGATCTCACCACCGCCGACGAGGCCGCCGCGATCGATGCCATCGTCATGGCCCACGCCGCCCGCCTCGAGCCCGAGGACCTCGCGGTCCTCGGCTTCGCACGTTTCAGGGCCGCGATGGGGGTGGGGGTCGCCGCCCATCACGCGGGAATGGTTCCGCCCTTCAAGGAGGCGGTCGAGGAGTGCTTCACCGCGGGACTCGTCCGGGTGGTCTACGCCACCGAGACGCTCGCTCTCGGTGTGAACATGCCCGCACGATCGGTGGTGATCGACCGACTCACGAAGTTCACCGGTGAGACGCACGAGACGCTGACCCCCGCCGAGTTCACCCAGCTGACCGGTCGGGCCGGCCGACGCGGCATAGACGACGAGGGAACCGCCGTCGTGGCGTGGTCGCCGTGGGTCGACTTCGATCGTGTGGCCCGCCTCGCCATGAGCCGGGACTTCGAACTCCGGTCCGCGTTCCGGCCCAACTACAACATGACGGCGAACCTGATCCGCCGGCTGCGCCCCGACGAGGTCCATGCCGTCCTGGGGCGGTCACTCGCCCAGTTCCAGACCGACAGCGGCGTGGTCCACGACGAGGAGAGGGTCGACCGCATTCGTCGCGAACTCGCCGATGCGGAACGCGTGCGCCTCTGTGAGTTGGGCGACATCGACGAGTGGCTGAAACAGAACCCGGCGGGTGGCCGCAACGCCGTGGCCGTGCAGGAGTCGCTCGCTGCTCTGCGCCCAGGCGACATCGTCGATGCGCCGGACGGGCGGACCGTCGTCGTGGCGAGCGTCGCGCAACGGGGCGGGGGAGCGGTCAGGGTCACGTCGGCGACGGTCGACACGGTCCCTGTGACCTTCACCGACGCGGAGGTGGGCCGACCCGTGAGCGCCCTCGGCCGGGTCGAGGTGGTTCAGCCCTACAACCCGTCGTCACCGGAGTTCCTCGCGGAGATGGGCGACCTCCTCGCAGCCCGACTGGCCGAAGGACTGCCGGCGCCGCCGACCGAACCCCCTTCGGGCGTCGCAGGATGTCCTGATCTCGACGACCACGTCGCGGCCGATCGCCGTTGTCGCAAGCTCAGGTCCCGCCTGGACCGCCTGGAGAGCCGTCTGGGTCACCGCAGGGGCACCATCGCCGCACGATTCGACGCGCTCGTGGCCATCCTCGGGGCACGTGGCTACGTTCGTGACGGCGAGCGGCTCACCCCCGAGGGCGAACGCCTGGCGAGGATCTACCACGAGTGCGACCTGCTGGTTGCCGAGGCCCTGCGCGCAGGTGTCCTCGTCCGGCTCGACGGTGCGGATCTGGCGGCCGTCGTCTCGTGCATCACCTACGAACACCGGTCCGCCGAGCCGGCACCGCCCACCACCTGGCCGACCGCCGATCTGGCGCAGCGCTGGGAGCAGCTCGCCCAGCTCGCCGGCGCGCTGGCGCACGACGAGACCACCGCGCTCGGTGAGCCCGTCACCCGCGCTCCCGACAGTGCATTCGCCCTCGCGGCACGACGGTGGGCCGCTGGTGAGAGCTTCGAGGCCTGCCTACCGGGCGAGATGACCGGTGGTGACTTCGTCCGCAACGTCCGGATACTGGTCGATCTCCTCCGACAGCTCGAGGGCGTGCCGACCGGCGGCGTGGGGATCGCGGCACGGGACGCTGTCCGTCGTCTCGACCGCGGCGTGGTGTCGGCGCGTTTCGAGGTGGGCGACGAAGAGGACGCCGAGGACGAGGAGGCCGGCGTCACGGACGCCGACACGTGATGGGAGTTCGGCGCGGCGAGGACTGGGGTGGGACGGGCGCACTGCCTCCGGGCGCGGTGATCGTGTCCAGCGATGCCGAGGCCAGGGAGGTCGTGACCGGGGCGCGCCGGGAGAACCGCGAGATTCCCGTGCTCGCGCTACTCGGGGGTGATCTGTGCCGGACCCTGGGTGGCCGCGGCGATCGTGCCCGACTCGATTCGCCCGAGGCCACCCACGTGACCTGCGACCTGGGTTCGGTCCTCTGCGACGGCCGGCTGCACTGGTTCGTCGCCCATCTGATCGCGCGGCGGAGCTGGTGGCATGGCCGCGTGGTGGCCGTCATGAACGCCCCACTCCGGGGGCCATGGAGGGTCGCGCCCGCGGGTCACCCCGGTGACGGTCGACTGGACGTGCTCGACGCAGACCCCGATCTCGTCACCCGTCTCAGGATCCGTCGGCGTCTCGGACCGGGTGATCATGTGCCGCACCCGGGCATCTCGCTGAGACGCACGACGGCACAGACGTTCGCCTTCGACCCCCCACTCGACATCCACCTCGACGGCACCGCTGTCGGCCGGTTCCGCGACATCGCGGTGCGCATCGAGCCGGGCGCGCTGCGGCTCGTGGTCTGAGCCGGCAGACCCCTGCCCGCCCGGCCCCGGCGGATAGATTGGGCCGATGAGCGGCAGCGGGACCTCCGATCTGAAGAAGCGACTCCATGGTGTCGTGGACGAGCGCACCGAGCAGCTTCTGGGGGTGTCCCACGACATCTGGGCCAATCCCGAGTTGTGTTTCGAGGAGCACCATGCGCACGACGTCCTCGTGGAGGTGCTCGACGGCGCCGGCCTCGCGGTCGAGGCCCACGCGTTCGGACTCGACACGGCATTCGTCGCGACAGCGGGCACCGACGGGCCCACCGTCGGCGTGATCTGCGAGTACGACGCCCTGCCGGGGCTGGGCCACGCGTGTGGCCACAACATCATCGCCGCGTCCGGACTCGGGGCGGGCCTCGCCGCGGCCACCGTGGCCGACGAACTCGGGTGCACCGTGAAGGTGTTCGGAACACCGGCCGAAGAGGGTGGTGGCGGCAAGGTCTTCATGGTCGAGCGCGGCGCCTTCGAAGGCGTGGACGCCGCCTTGATGGTCCACCCGTCGGGTCGGGACCTGACCACGATGTCGACGCTCGCCATCGACCAGCTCCGGGCCACCTACACCGGTGCCGAGGCTCACGCGGCCGCGGCGCCCCATGTGGGACGCAACGCGCTCGACGCCGCTGTTCTCGGCTACATGGGTGTCGCCGCGCTCCGCCAACACATGACCGACTCCGAGCGGGTCCACGGTGTGATCACCCATGGCGGGGAGAAGCCCAACATCGTCCCGGCGCGGGCCGAGACGGAGTGGTACGTGCGCTCACCGACGCTCGGTGGGCTCGACGAGCTCTGCGCCCGCGTGCAGGCCGCGCTGCGCTCTGGAGCCACCGCGACAGGTTGCACCTGCTCGATCGAGGCCCAGGGCCGCCGCTACGCCGACATGATCGACAACCGGGCGCTCCTCGCAGCGTTCGTCTCGAACGCGAGACAGCTCGGCCGTGAGATGAAGGAGCCGACAGCGCGGACCCGCGTCCAGGGCTCCACCGACATGGGCGACGTCAGCTACGCCGTGCCGTCGATCCACCCCATGATCGCCGCAGCTCCCCATGACGTGTCGATCCACACCGAACGCTTCGCCGGGTACGCAGCGTCGCCGAGCGGGGACGCCGCCGTGATCGACGGTGCGAAGATCCTGGCGTCCACGCTGGTCGACGTGTGGCTCGACGACGCGCTTCGCTCCGACGCCGCCGACGAGTTCGACGCGGCCTCCGACTCCGCCTGACCATGCGTCGTCACGCTGAAGCACGGGGCATCCGCCGCGTCGGGGCCATGCCGTCCTACTCTCGCCGCCCGTGACCCTCTACGTCGCCGAGGAGTTCTCCGAGCCCGAGACCGACGTGCTCCGGCGGTACTTCACGAACCTCGACCAGCCGGTATTCGCGCTCGTCAACCTCCCCGAGGTCGTCAAGGGCGCCCTGTTCGCGCGCTACTCCCGCAGCTCGAAGAGCCTGCGACGCCTGTTCCTTGACGAGTTCGTCGGCGACCTCGACATCACCGGCGATGACACGATCGACGCCACCATGGGGTTGGAGCGCGCCGAGCAGCTCTATGACCGTGTCTTCCTCGAGTACGGCGACGACTCGGTTGCCCAGCTGGGCGGCGTGCACCTGGCGTGCGAGCAGGCGTCGAACGTCCTGACGAAGGTTCTCGAATGGGGTCGGCTCATGTCGTACCTCGAGCAGTCGACGCGCTACATCGCCTACGACACACGCCTCGGCGGGCGATACCGGTACTGGCGGGATCCCGACGTGGCCCGTTCGCACCTCGGAACCCGCTACGTGGCGGACATGGACCGGATCTTCGACGCGTACTCCGAAGCCGTTCCGATCATGCAGGACTGGTTCCGCGCCCGGATCCCCAAGACCTCCGACGACAGCGACTTCGTGTACCGCCAGGCGATCAGGGCGAAGGCCTTCGACGCCGTCCGGGGCATGCTGCCCGCGGCCTCGCTGTCCAACGTCGGCATCTACGGCTCCGGTCAGGGCTACGAGAACCTCCTGCTGCGCATGCGGGCCCACCCGCTTCCCGAGGCCCGCCACTACGCCACCCTCATGCTCGCCGAGCTGCGCAAGGTGATCCCGTCGTTCCTGCGCCGGGTGGACCTCGAGGACCGGGGTGTGGCGGCGAGCAACTATCTCGCCGACGTCGACGAGCGGATGCAGGCCGTAGCCGGAGACCTCCTGGCCACGGTCAACCCGGACCCGGCGCCCACGGTGACGCTCGTCGACCACGACCCAGAGGGCGAGATCAAGCTCGTGGCATCGATGTTGTACGCCCACAGCGACCTCCCCGAGCGCCAACTCGAGAGTCTCGTGCGGGCGATGAGCGTCGACGACCGGATGGCCGTGGTGCGCGCCTACGTCGGCGACCGTCGCAACCGTCGCCACAAGCCCGGTAGAGCACTGGAACGACCGACCTACCGCTTCGACGTGCTGGCCGACTACGGGGCGTTCAGAGATCTGCAGCGTCACCGCATGCTCACGATCGAGTGGCAGCGCCTCACGCCCGGCAACGGCTACACGCGGCCCGAGGCTGTGGACCTGGCGGGCATGACAGCGGGTTTCGACCGGGCGATGGACCGCTCCGCTGCACTGTGGGAGGCGCTCGACGACGGCTACCCGGAGCAGGCCGCCTACGCCGTCGCGCTCGCCTACAAGGTCCGGTTCGTCATGCAGATGAACGCCCGCGAGGCGATGCATCTCATCGAGTTGCGCACATCGACGCAGGGGCACCCCGCCTACCGCCACGTGGGACAGGAGATGTACCGGCTCATCGAGTCCGAAGCCGGCCATCCCGCAGTGGCCGAGATGATGAAGTACGTCGATCTCTCACCTGAGGCCGACCTGGAACGCCTCGAGTCGGAGCGGCGCTCCGAGCAGCGCCGCATGAGTCGGGACTGAACCCGCAACCCCGCGGCCTGTTGCCCGCCGTGGGGGACTCGTGTAGCTTTACCCTGCCGCGGGCGGACCGTCAGGCCTTCCGTGCGCGTCGAGATTTCTCCCCCGACCCCGGGGAGAACGCGCTCGATGAAGTATCCGAGTCTGGTGGCCGTCATGGTCACGCTGGTGGTGGCGCTCGCGGCCCCCGTCGCCGCCGAGGACTACGTCGTCGTCGAGGGCGATTCACTCTCGCTGATCGCGCAGCGTCACGACACCTCGGTGGCGGACCTCGTCGAGCGCAACGGTCTCGGCGACGCCGACCGGATCCAGGTCGGCCAGACGCTCGTGGTGGGCCCCGTCGATCCGGGCGAGACGACCTCCGCTGCGACCTTCGTCTACACCATCGAGCGGGGCGACTCGCTGTCGGCGATCGCCGCCCGCTTCGGGGTGGACGTAACGCGCCTGGCGGTCGACAACGGCATCGCCGACCCCGATCTCGTCCTGATCGGCACCGACATCGTCATCCCCGCGTCGGCGCCGTCCGCCCCGGAACCCGAACCCGACACGGCACATCTGGAGCGCTACTACACCGTGCAGCCGGGTGATTCGTTGTCGTCGGTCGCCACCCGCTTCGGGGTGGACGTCGTCGCGCTGGAGGCGGCCAATGAACTGACCGATCCGGATCTCGTCGTTGTCGGCGACCGTCTCAGGATCCCCGTCGAAGGCGCCTCCAGCGATGAGATCCGCTCCCTGCTCGACCATTGGGCCGGCTACTACGGCGTGCCGACGGACCTCTTCCGGGCGCTCACGTGGTTCGAATCCGGATGGAACAACACGCTGGTGTCGTCGGCCGGTGCGATCGGCATCGGCCAGTTGATGCCGTCCACGGCGCGCTGGGTGGCCGAAGACCTCATCGCGGAGAGCCTCGACCCCTTCGTCGTGGAGGACAACATCCGCATGAGTGCGCGCTTCCTGTCCTATCTCCTGGATCAACTCGCCGGTGACGAACGCCTCGCCGTTGCCGCCTACTACCAGGGTCTACACGCCGTGGCGGTCCACGGGATCTACCCCTCGAGTGTCTCCTACGTGGACGGAATCCTCTCGCTGCGGAACCGGATCTGACGCCACGGGCGGCTCGGCGCGCCAACTCGCGCCCTGCTGGCTCTATGATCCGGCGCGCAGAGATCACAACCCCGGGATCGACCCCACACTCACGATGGCTGACGACGACGAGAACGAAGAAGAGTTCGACGGTGACGACTTCGAAGCCGAGGACCTCGACGAGGAGGACCTCGACGAGGAGGACATCGACGACGAGGCCCTCGACGCGGACCTCGACACCGATGATGACGATGAGGACGACGACGAGGACGAGGAAGAGAAGCCCCGACGCCGCACCAGCGACGACGAGGACGACGACGAGGACGAAGCCGACCCCGATGATGTGGAGGCCGACCTCGACACGATCCTGAAGGATCGCATCGCCGCAGGCGATGACGAAGACGACGAGGACGACGAGGACGAGACGTCCGGCCAGAAGAAGCCCGAGCAGACACCCGACCGCGTCGCGCCCCGTCGTGATGACGAGTGGCTGTGCGAAGGGTGCTTCCTGATCGTGAACGCACGCATGTTCGGTCGACGTGCGAATCCCGAGTGCCCGTCGGGTGAGGACCCCTGCCCCTCCATCGCCCGGCTGTGACACGACCGCTCCATAGCGGTTCTGAGCGCCTGTGAGCGATGAACGCGGCCCTATGGGCACCGTTGCGGACCTGGCGGTCTTCGCCCCACTCGGGCTGATCCTGGAACGCCGGCGTGTGGTCGCCGAACTGGCGGACCGCGGCCGTCGCCAGATCGCGTTCGCACGGATGCTCGGACAGACAGCCTTCACCGTCACCATCGAGGACCTGCGGCGATCGTTCCGGGATCCCGCCGGGGCCGAAACCGATCCCTCAACGGGCCTTCCCGAGCTGGTCGTCGCAGATCGCGTCGCTGCGTCCGTCGACTCCGAGGCCACCGCGAATGCCGTCACCGGTCCCGACGACGTCGCTACGGGACCCCCTTCCGAGACTCTCGCCATCGTCGACTACGACAGCCTGGCAGCGAAGCAGGTCGTACGACGCCTCTCAGGCCTCGAGCCCGATGAGCTCGAGGACGTGCGTCGCTACGAGGCCTCCCACCGCGGTCGCAGGACGATCCTGGGCCGCATAGATCAGCTCCAGGCCTGAGTCGGTGGAGGTCACCGCGCGAGAGGCCCGGGAGGGCGATCTGGACGTCGTCGAAGCTCTGCTGGACGCTGCGGCCGCCGACGTGGGGACCATGCGCGGCGGCGATGTGTGGTTGCTCACGCACCCCCGACCTTCGGCGGTGCGTGCCTCGCTCCAGGCCGACCTGGCCGCAGGCGACCGAACCCTCGTCGTCGGCACGATCGACGAGGTCGTGGTGGGCTACGGCGAGGCCGCGGTGGCTGAGAGACCCGGCGACGGCACTGTGGCCACCGTGACCGGTCTGTGGGTGCTTCCCGACGCCCGGGACGTCGGCGTCGCCGAGGCGGTGATGGACGTTCTCCTGGAGTGGAGTCACGGACACGGTGCCATCGCAATCGAATCCTCGGTGCTACCGGGAAACAGGGCGGGAAAGAACTTCTTCGAGCGGTACGGACTCGTCGCGCGGGCGATAACGGTCCGGCGTCGCCTCGACGGTGCCGATTCCTGATGGGCCGGACGCCGTGCGTCGCCGTCGGCGCTGTCGCGACGGTCGCCGACCACCTTCTCCTCGTGCGCCGGGCGAACGAACCGGGTCGGGGCCTGTGGTCGGTGCCGGGCGGGCGCGTCGAGTGGGGCGAGACGCTGATCGAGGCCGTGGTCCGGGAGCTACGTGAAGAGACCGGCTTGGACGGTGTGTGCGGGCGCCATCTCGGTTGGGTGGAACATCTGAGTGACGACCATCACCACGTGATCGCCGACTTCGAGGTGACGATCATCTCCGATGGGGAGCCCCTGGCGGGCGACGACGCCGCCGAGGTCGCCTGGGTCCGGTTCGAGGAGATCTCGCAGCTACGACTCGTCGACGGGCTGGTCGACTTTCTCGTCGACGTCGACGTTCTTCCCGGCCTCGCCTGAGGGGGCCTGCTCGGCCGGTGCCGCGGGAGTGTCCGTGGTCGCTTCGGCGGGTGCAGTCTCGGCCTGTGCAGTCCGGGCAGGCTTGGTGTCGGAGCCGCGCCCTGAGCGCGACCGGCGCCTACGGGGCGGCTCGGTGGGCTCGATGCCGAAGAGGCCGGCGATCTGGGGAACCCGGGTGGAGACCTTGCGCACGGCGGCGAGGAGTTCCTCCCCGGGCTCGGCGGGAATGGCGGCGGGCCGCACCATCTGACGGATGGGCGAGAACGCCACAGCGTCGAGAACGGTGGCCCAGCGGTCCTGAGTGGCATCGGAGCCCATACCGGCCGCAGCAGCCTCGGTGAGGCGGGTGGCGAGGTCCTGGGGGAGGGGAACACCGGCCTTGGGTGGGCGTGAGCTGAGGCGGAGTGCCCGCACGGTGCGGCCGTCGCCCAGGGTCGAGGCGATTTCGGCGAGCCATTCGCTGTGCTCCCGGTCGACCCGATCGGACACCTTGCCACGGAGGTCCTCGGCCATCGCCCGGCACTCTTCGTCGCGCTGGACGGCCTCGGCGGCGACGACGACCGAGCGCAGGTCTCGAAGGTCGATCTCGTCGACGCCCGCGATGGCGGCCTCGGCGCGGTCACGCCACTCCGCGATCCGCATCGTCGGCAGCAACTTCTCGGCGATGCCCTCGAGTGGGGCCGCGTCGATCTCGGGCTCACCGGTCTCCCGGGCGGCGGCGTTCTGCTTCTCGACGGCCTGACGCACAGCGGGAAGGCCACCGCGTACCAGCTGGTCGGCGATCGCCTTGTGCTCCTCGGGGAGCTCCGCCAACCACGCGTCGCGGTGCTCGCGGCCGGGGCGCAGACGCTTCGGTTTGGGCTTCTCGGGTGGCCGCTCACGCTGCTGGCGCGACTCGCCGCGGGGTCGGGACCGGTCGTTGTCACGACGTCCAGCGCCGCGTTCGTCACGGCGTCCACCGCCGCGATCGTCGCGGTCGCCCCTGTCGCCACGTCCGCGACCACGTCCGCGGCCACCACCCTCGACGAAGTTCGTCGTGACGAGCTTCTCCTCGGCTCCCGAGCCCAGGATCTCGAGAGTCTCGAACGCCGATGTGCGCTCGGGCTCCACGAGGGGACCCGCCGAGACCACGGAGATCCCGTCGATGGAGAAATCAGCCTCACAACGGACGTGATCACCCACCTTGGCCTCGGGCCACAGGAGTGAGCTGTCGAGCTCCCCCCGAGGTTCTCGTGCGCCGATGGCGCGCCAGGTCCAGGTGTCGTCATCTCGACGACTGGTGAGTTCCACGTCTATGCGGCGGGCCATGGCCCGACACGCTACCCGGCGGCCCCGCGGCGTCACACACCCGCCCTCGTCGGGAGCAGCCCCGCCGCGGGGTACCGTGGAAGCCACGCACACAATGTGAACCGGGGAGCTCGGGAACGGCCGGGCTGAGAGGGTGACCTATTCGTCATCGACCCGTGAACCTGATCTGGGTAATTCCAGCGGAGGGAGATCTGATGACACACACACGCCTCTTGGCACTGGCATTCGCCGTTTCACTCTTCGGTATCGCCTGCTCCAGTGACGACGGTCCTGCAGCGGCGTCGGATGGTGGCGAGGTCGGCGAGCAACGCAGCGTGACGCTGCTGACCCACGACTCGTTCCTCGTCAGCGACAGCGTCTTCGAGGCGTTCGAGTTGGAAACGGGGATCGAGGTCGAGGTCCTCACGGGGGGTGACACGGGTTCGGTGGCCGCGCAACTCATTCTGACCGCCGATGATCCGGTGGCCGATGTCGTGTTCGGAATCGACAACACGTTTCTCGCCAGGGTTCTCGGCGAAGACCTCTTCACCCCCTACGAGTCACCCCGGCTCGACGTCGTCGACGAGAGCCTCGTCCTCGATCCCGACCACCGCGTGACGCCGATCGACTACGGCGACGTGTGCATCAACTACTGGATCGAGGGTCTCGAGGGTCCACCCCCACGATCGCTCGACGACCTGACCGATCCGTTGTACGCCTCGCAGTGGGTCACGCCGAACCCCGAGACGTCGTCGCCGGGCCTCGCTCTCCTGCTGGCCACCATCGCCCGTTACGGCGAGGACGGGTGGGAGCAGTGGTGGGCCGAGGCCGCTGACGCCGGCCTGGCGGTCACCTCCACATGGACCGACGCCTACTACGGCGAGTTCATCGCCGGAGGAGGAGAGCGCAACATCGTGACGTCGTACGCGACATCACCCCCGGCGGAGGTCGTGTTCGCAGATCCGCCCCGACAGAGTCCACCGACCGGCGTCATGACCGACGGCTGTTTCCGCCAGGTCGAGTTCGCGGGAATCCTCACCGGGGCCGACGACGTGGGTGCCGCCCGCGAACTCATCGACTTCATGTTGTCGACGACGTTCCAGGAGGACATCCCGCTGTCGATGTTCGTGTACCCGGCAGCGTCGGATGCAGCCCTGCCCGACGTTTTCGTCGAGCACGGGGTCGCCGTCGACGAACCGCTCACGCTCGATCCGGCGACCATCGCCGCCAACGTCGACGAGTGGACCCGCCGATGGGTCGAGATCGTCCTCCGCTGAGCGGGCGCGGGCGCGAAGCCATCGCTCTGGCCGGAAGGGCCCTGATCGTCGCGGTTCCGGTCGCGTTCCTCGGCCTGATGTTCTGGTACCCGCTGGCGGTGATCGGGGCGGAGGCGTTCGACGGAAACGCCGTCGTCGACGTGTGGACGGACCGCATCACCTGGGATGTCGTGTGGTTCACGACCTGGCAGGCGGGCGCGTCGACGGCGCTGACACTTCTGATCGCCTTCCCCACTGCAGCAGCGCTCGCGAAGTTCGAGTTCCGCGGTCGTCGGGCCGTGACTGCGGCTGTGACCGTGCCTTTCGTGCTTCCGAGTGTCGTCGTGGCAACCGCATTCCTGGCCCTCTTCGACCGCTTCTCGCTCGACGGTGGATCGATCGACCTCCGACAGTCGGTCTGGGCCGTGCTCATCGCCCACGTGTTCTTCGAGTTCGCGATCGTCGTGCGGACCGTGGGGGGATACTGGGCGCAGCTCGACGAGAGGCCGGCCGAGGCGGCCCGGACGCTCGGTGCCGGCCCGGTCCGCACCTTCGCACAGGTCACGCTTCCACGGCTCATGCCTGCTGTGGCGTCGGCCGCCGCCCTCGTGTTCCTCTTCACGTTCACGTCCTTCGGCATCATCTTGATCCTCGGCGGACCCAGGCGGGCGACGCTCGACACCGAGATCTGGCGCTTCGCCACACAGCGCCTCGAGTTCGACGTTGCAGCCGCGCTGACGGTCGTGCAGCTCGTGACTGTGCTCGGTGTGGTCGTCCTCAACGCCCACCTCTCGCGGCGGACCGGCAACGCTGGTGGACTCCGTGCCGAACATCGGCGTCCGGTGCGCTCACGCCGGCAGCGGGTCTCGCTGGCCGGTGGTCTAGGGACGGCGGCGGTGGTCCTCGGTGTTCCACTGGCCGTGCTGGCCGAACGCAGCGTGCGGACGCGGGACGGCTTCTCGCTCAGCTACTGGCGCTCCCTCGGGGGCGCGGGCGACACCCGGATCAGAGCGCTGTTCGTGGCGCCGGTGGACGCGATCGTCAACTCGTTGACCTTCGCGGCGGTGGCCACGCTCATCGCGCTGGTGGTCGGGACAGCCGCCTCGCTGGTCATCGTCCACGGGCGTCATCTCGTGTCACGACTGCTCGAAGTGGCGGTACTGGTGCCGCTCGGCACGTCTGCGGTGGCGGTCGGCTTCGGCATCCTCGTGGGTCTGGACACGCCTCCCGTGGATCTGCGGAGCCGTTGGATCCTGGTACCCCTCGCCCACGCTGTCATCGGTACACCCTTCGTCGTGCGCAGCGTCGTGCCGGTCCTGAGGGGAATCGACCGGCACGTGCGTGAAGCCGCCGTCGTCCTCGGTGCGGCTCCCGGCACCGTTCGCCGCGAGATCGACCTACCGATGGCGGCCCGAGCGCTGACCGCCGGTGCCGCCTTCACGTTCGCCATCTCGCTGGGTGAGTTCGGGGCGACGTCATTCGTCGTGCGCGCCGACCGACCAACGGTCCCGGTTGCGATATTCGAGTTGCTCGGTCGACCCGGCGAGGCCGCATTCGGCCAGGCGATGGCGCTGAGCGTCATCCTCGTCGCCATGACCGGAGCCGCCGTGTGGCTGATCGACCGACTGGGCCCGGGAGAGCTTCGTGCGATCTGAGGCCCCGCCCGCCGATTCCGACGGCCTCGCCGTGGACGCCGTCACGGTGGCCCCCGGTGCCGACGACGTTCTGGTGGACGCATCGCTCGAGGTCGCCCGCGGTGAGGTCGTCGCCGTGCTCGGAGGCAGCGGGACGGGCAAGACCACCCTGCTGAGAGCGGTCGCGGGTCTCGAGAGGGTCACGTCGGGGCGGATCCGGTGGGCGGGTGACGACATCACCGACGTCGCACCGCACCGGCGCGGTTTCGGCCTCATGTTCCAGGACCACGCTCTGTTTCCCCACCGCGACGTGACGGCGAACGTGGCCTTCGGCCTGCGGATGCAACGCCGACCGCGCTCGGCGCGACGGTCTCGTGTCGCCGAGGTTCTCGAACTGCTCGACATCGGCCACCTCGCCGAACGGGCCGTGGCCGACCTCTCCGGAGGTGAGGCACAGCGGGTCGCTCTGGGACGGGCACTGGCCCCGGAACCGGGCCTGGTCCTCTTCGACGAACCGCTGTCCTCGCTCGACCGCCCCCTGCGCGACCGACTCGTCGTCGACCTGCGGGCGCTGTTGGCCGATCTCGGCCAGACGGCGCTGTACGTGACCCACGACTTCGACGAGGCGGCCGCCGTAGCCGACCGCATCGCGGTCCTGCGAAAGGGACGTGTCGCCCGTCTGGCCACCCCGGCGGAACTGCGTGACGATCCCGGTGATGCGGCGACCGCCGCCATGGTCGGGCACCCGAACGTGGTGACCGCGGTGGGGGAGGGGTCCTCGCTCGTGACCGACTGGGGGGAGATCGCCGGATGGCCCGGACCGCAGGGCGCCATGGCCGTCGTCATCGCGCCCACGGCGGTGCTTCTCACGCCCACACCCACGGGGAGCGCCGTGGTGATCACCACCCGCGTCTACGGAGATGCCTATCGTGTGATCGTCGCCGACGACGCGGGAAGGCAGATCGCCGCGTCGGCGACGCAACCACCGCCGGCGGGGGCGCGGGTGAACGTCCGCATCGAGATGGAGGGCATCCGGGCGCTTGCGCCGTGATTCCGAGGTCGACTTCGCGAGGAGGTACCGGTGGGTCGCCGCCCGAACATCATCGTGATCGTTTCCGACGATCACGCGTCCCATGCCATCGGCGCCTACGGCAGCCGCATCAACGAGACGCCCCACATCGATCGCCTCGCGCAGACGGGGATGCGCTTCGACAGCTGCTTGTGCACCAACTCGATCTGTACGCCGTCCCGGGCCGCGATGTTGACGGGCACGTACAACCACGTCAACGGCGTCACCACCCTCGACACGCCGATGGACAACACGCTGCGGACCTTTCCCAAGCTCCTGCGGGCCGAGGGCTACCAGACCGCGATCTACGGCAAGTGGCACCTCGGCCACGGGGCCGGCCACGACCCGACCGGATTCGACGCCTGGCGCGTCCTTCGCGATCAGGGCGAGTATCACGACCCGGAATTCCTGGGACCGGACGGCGCGGCCGTGGTGAAGGGCTACGTGACCGACATCATCACGGACCTCGCCATCGAATGGATCCGCGCCCGTGACCCTGAACGGCCCTTCATGGTCATGGTCCATCACAAGGCGCCGCACCGCAGCTGGGAGCCCGACGAGGCTCACGCCTCCCTCTACCGCGACGTCGACATCGCCGAACCGGAGACGTTCCGTGACGACTACGCCACCCGCTCCGCGGCGGCGGAGGCCGCACGGTGCCAGATGATGGACCTGGGGGAGGCGGACCTCAAGGAGCCCGTTCCGGCAGGTCTCACGCCCGACGAGGAGATCTCGTGGCGCTACCAGCGCTACATCAAGGACTACCTGCGGTGTGTCGCGTCGATCGACGACAACGTCGGCAGACTCCTGGACCATCTCGAAGCCGAACTCCTGGCGGGGGAGACGGTCGTCGTCTACAGCTCCGACCAGGGCTTCTTCCTGGGTGACCACGGCTGGTTCGACAAGCGGTTCATGTACGAGGAGTCGCTGTCGATGCCGCTGCTCGTTCGTGCTCCGGGCATGGCGGCACCGGGCTCGGTGTCGACCGAGATGGTTCTCAACGTCGATTTCGCTCCGACGCTGTGCGAACTCGCCGGCGTGGAGCCGCCCGGCTGGATGCAGGGGACCAGCGCCGTGCCGCTACTGCGGGGCGAGACGCCCCCGGACTGGCAGCAGTCGATGTACTACCGGTACTGGATGCACCGCGACTCGGCCCATGACGTCTGGGCCCACTACGGCGTGCGGACCCATACCCACAAGCTGATCCACTTCTACGCCGATCCGCTGGGACAGCCCGGCGCGAACGGTCCGGCGGACCCGCCGCAGTGGGAGCTCTACGACCTCGAGGCCGATCCGTACGAGGTGAACAACGTCATCGACGATCCCGCGTACCGGGCGATCAGGCGGGAACTCGAGACCGAACTGGCGCGCCTACAGGCAGCATTGGGCGACGAGCCCTATCCGGCTCCAGCGGCTCCGACGACCTGAGCGCGCCGCAGACCCACGGACATGGCGGCCACGACACACGCGGCCACCACCGGGACGTACATGGTGGCCCGCAGCGAGGTCGCCTCGGCGACGACACCGGCCAGAATCGGCCCCACGACGAATCCGAGACGTCCGATCGTCGACACGACGGCAAGACCCTGTTCGCGCGTGACACCGGGTGCCCGGGCGGCGAGCGAGAACAGGCCGGGAAACGTGAACGCGGAGCCCAGACCGGCCACACCGATGCCGGCGAGCGCCGGCGCAGGGGCGGAAGGGGCGAGACCCACGACCAGAGCGACTGCGACCACCACCGCCGACAGGGCGAGCATCCGGGTCGCGCCGACCCGGCGGACCATCCGGTCGCCGAAGGCACGGCCGACCACCATGCCCGCCATGAACACCGCCGGAGCGAGGGCCGCGATGCCCGCAGACGCCCCGAGGCGGTCCCGCAGGTAGAGAGCGCTCCAGTCGTTGGTCACCATCTCCATCACCGCGCCGACCCCGGTCGCCGCGCCGACGAGCACCAGGAAGCGTGAGAGCGCTCCGGTTCGGTCGCTCGAAGCCGCAGGCGGGTGGGGCGGCATCGTCACGAAGCCGCGGGCTGCGATCACGCCCGTCGCGCCGGCGATCGCGCAGGCGGCGGCGATATGGACGGGTACGGAGACCTCGAGGGCCGCCATTGCGGCACCGACGACCGAAGCCGTGAGGAAACCCACGCTCCAGAGGCCGTGCAGCGAGCTCAGCATGGGCCGCCCCCTGTGATCCTCGAGGTCCACGCCGGCAGCGTTCATCGCCACGTCCTGGAGGCCGTCTCCCAGGCCACCGACAAGGAAGAGCGGTGCCACCACCCATAGTGAGGTTCCGAATGCTCCCAGTGCGATTCCCGAGGCACCGAGCGCGACGCCCACGACCTGGCCCCAGGCGGGCATGTGGCGGCGCAACAGCGCCGCGGACCCAGACGACGAGATCAGACCACCGAACATGAAAGCGAACAGAGGAACCGCCAGTTCCGCCGGCGATGCGTCGAGACGGTCGGCGAGGTCGGGAATCCTCGGAACGACCGAGCCCCACATGAGCGAGTTCGAGACGAACGCGAGCGCGACGCTGCGAAACGAACCGGCGTTGGGAGCGGTCTGCGTCACCGGTGCCCCAGGCTACTGCGGCAGGGGAAGGCCATCCGACTCCTTCCAGAAGCCGCCGGAAATCTACGTTATGTAAAGTTCCGGAGAATGCCCGGAGGGGTGGGTGCCGGTCGGTCCCGGGGGCGGTGGCAACGGCCCGTCTGGCACGCCGCTCTGCGACCACGGAGATGGCCACGCCATCTCCTAACGTCGAAGGCGATGCTCAACGAAGCGCACGAGAACTTTCACCGGGCCGCCGATCTCCTGGGCATGGACGATCGCACGCGGGATCGCATGCTGACGCCCAACCGTGTCGTCAAGGTGGAGCTCATCACCGACGCGGACGACGGCGGGATCCTGCACCATGAGGGCTTCCGGGTCCACCACGACAGCTCCCGCGGCCCGATGAAGGGCGGCCTGCGGTACCACCCCTCGGTCGACGAGGCCCATGCGACGGCCCTGGCCGAACTGATGACCTGGAAGACCGCCGTGGTCGATGTTCCCTTCGGAGGCGCCAAGGGCGGCGTCAACTGTGACCCACGTACGCTGAGCGAGCGCGAGCTCGAGGCGATCACACGTGCACTGGTGGACGGGCTCGGCACCATGATCGGTCCCGACACCGACATCCCCGCGCCCGACATGAACACCGACGCCCGGGTGATGGCGTGGATCGTGGACCAGTACGAGCGCCACAACGGCTACGCCCCGGGCGTCGTCACGGGCAAACCGGTCGAGCTGGGCGGATCGCTCGGTCGTTCGACCGCAACGGGCGACGGACTCGTCCACATCCTGGCAGAGGCCCTCGCCTCCCGGCGCCAGTCCTTCGCGGACACCCGTGTGGCGATTCAAGGCTTCGGCAGCGTCGGCAGGGCTGCGGCAACCGCCCTCGTGCGGCGCGGGGCGAAGGTCGTGGCGGTCTCCGACGTCGACGGGTGTGTGGCACACCCGGGCGGCCTCGACATCGCGGCCCTGCGGGCCCACACCGGCGAGGCCCGAACCGTCGTCGGCTTCCGCCGCGGTGAGCCGCTCCCCCGCGACGAAGTCCTCACCGTGGATGCGGATGTCCTCGTGCCCGCGGCCGTCGAGGACGTCATCACCGGCGAGAACGCTGACGAGATCCGTGCGTCGCTGATCGTGGAGGGAGCGAACGGCCCTACCACCCCCGCAGCGGACCGGGCACTCGCCGAGCGCGGCGTGACCGTCATCCCCGACATCCTCGCCAATGCCGGTGGCGTCACCGTCAGCTACCTCGAGTGGGTCCAGAATGCCCAGCGGATGCGCTGGGGGGCCTCGCGTGTCGCCGCGGAGCTCGAGTCGACGATGAGGACCGCCTGGAACGCCGTCGCGCAGACCGCGGGGCGCGTCGACACCGACCTGCGTACCGCAGCCTTCGTCCTGGCGCTCGAACGCGTCGCCGCCGCGGCCCGTCTCCGTGGCCTGGAACGCTGATCCTCCCGGCCCCTTCACCGGGACGCCCTAGGCTCGGGTCGTGACCGAGACCGGCGACGCCCGACGACTGGACGCCCAGATCGACGCGGCGCTCCGCAGCGACGTGCGACGCCTCGGAAGCCAGCTCGGCGACGCCCTCGTGCGCCAGGAGGGCCCCGAACTGCTCGAACGCGTCGAGACCGTGCGCCGCCTCGCCCGGGGACTGCGACGCGAGACCGGCGGCAGCTCCGGAGCCGAGCTGTCGGCCCTGCTGGGCGACCTCGGGGTCGTCGACGCGATCATGCTCGTGCGGGCGTTCACGACGTACTTCCATCTGGCCAACGTCGCCGAGCAGGTCCACAGGGTCGAGGATCTCAACGTCAACGCACCCGCGAGTGGGTACCGCTTCGGGGCGACCGTGGAGAAGCTCCGTGCCGGTGGCGTCGCCGACGACGAGATCGTCGCTCTGGTCCGCCGGGCCGACCTGCGGCCCGTCTTCACCGCGCATCCCACCGAGGCCTCCCGCCGTTCGATACTGAACAAGTTGGCGGAGATCGCTCTGCTCCTGGAGGGCCGCGCCGAGCGGAACTGCGCCTCGGTCGATCGGGACCGGATCGACAGGCGGGTCGACGTCCTCATCGACGCCATGTGGCTCACCGACGAAATCCGCCGTGAGCGCCCGGAGCCCATCGACGAGGCCCGCTCGGCGATGTACTACCTGGAAGGGATCGTCCGTCACGGCGTCCCGGAGCTACTCGACGACGTCGATGCGGTCCTCGAAGGGCTGGGCGCCGCCGGTGACGCCTCGAGCGTCCCCATACGCTTCGGCAGCTGGGTGGGTGGTGATCGCGACGGCAATCCGAACGTGACGCCCCGCACGACCATGGACGTCCTCCGCCTCCAGCGCCGCGTCGCGCTCGACATCCTGCGGTCCGAAGTCGGTGCACTCTCCGACGAGCTGAGCGTTTCGACTGTCATCCGCGGCATCAGCAACGACCTCGAGGCCCGCCTCGCCGAGGACCACGACCGCTACGGAGCAGTCCTGGCCGGTGCGGGCCGTGCGATACGCCACGAGCCGTACCGCCAGCGCTGCGCGGTGATCGCCGACCGCCTGCGCCGTACGGCTGAGAGCCCTTCTGACCCGCTCGGCTACGACGGTCCGGCGGAGCTCGCCCGGGACCTCGACGTCATGGCCGCCTCGCTGAGCGCCAACGGAGGGGGCCATCTCGCGGGAGGTCGTCTGGCCCGGCTCCGGCGCCTCGTCACGATGATCGGGTTCCACCTCGCTGTGCTCGACATCCGTGAGCACGCCGACCGGCACCACGACGCGCTGGCGGACCTCTTCGGCTCGCTCGGCGTGGATTACCGGGGGGCGGACCCCCGTGAACGGGCCCGGATCCTCGGCGCGGAACTCGAGAGCCGCCGGCCGCTCGCTCCCCCGCGCGCACCCGACCCCGAGGCGACCGATGCGCTGGGGCTCTTCTCGGTCCTGCGCCTGTCGATGGATCGCTACGGAGACGAGGTCATCGAGAGCTACATCGTCTCGATGACGCGCGACGTCAGCGACCTGCTCGGGCCCGTCGTCCTCGCTCGTGAGGTGGGGCTCGTCGACCTGTCGGCCGACGTCGCCCGGATCGGCTTCGTCCCGTTGTTCGAGACGATCGACGACCTGCGGGGAATCGGCGACACGCTCCGTGAACTGCTGACCATCGCGCCGTACCGCCGCATCGTCGAGCTACGCGGCGACGTGCAGGAGGTGATGGTCGGCTATTCGGACTCGAACAAGGACGGCGGCATCACGACGTCGCAGTGGGAGATCCACAAGGCGTTGCGGGCCATCCGTGACGTCGCACGGGAGACGGGTGTTCGCATGAGGGTCTTCCACGGTCGTGGAGGCTCGGTCGGGCGAGGTGGCGGACCCACCCATGCGGCCATCCTGAGCCAGCCCTCGGGCGCGCTCGACGGTGAGGTCAAGATCACCGAGCAGGGTGAGGTCATCGCCGACAAGTACGGGTTGCCGGGTCTGGCACGTCGAAACCTCGATCTCGCATTGTCGGCCGTCGTCGAGGCGTCACTGCTCCCCCGCTCCTCCACCGTGTCGGCCGACCGCACGGGACCCTGGGTCGAGGTGATGGAACTGATCTCCGCGGCGGCCTACGACGCCTACCGGACCTTCGTCGAGACCCCACGCCTGCCCGAGTACTTCGCGACCTCCACCCCCGTGGAGGAACTCGGGGCGCTCAACATCGGCTCGCGCCCGGCGCGGCGGCGCGGTGCCGCCAGCGGCGTCGCGGACCTACGGGCCATCCCGTGGGTGTTCGGCTGGACCCAGTCCCGCCAGATCATCCCTGGCTGGTTCGGCGTCGGGGCGGGGCTGGCCGCGGCACGCGAGGCCGGACACGGCGATGTCGTCGCCGACATGTACGCCTCCTGGGACTTCTTCGGGACCTTCCTGTCGAACGTCGAGATGACGCTGACGAAGACCGATCTCGACATCGCCCGTCACTATGTGGACCGCCTCGTCGCACCGGACCTGCACCCCCTCTTCGACCTCGTCGTCGCGGAGTTCGACCGCACCGTGGCCGAGGTGACCAACGTGACGGGTCGGGACCTGCTGTCGGACCTCCCCGTCCTGTCGCGGACCCTCGCCGTGCGCGACGCGTATCTCGACCCCATCAACGTGGTGCAGGTCGAATTGCTCGACCGCGTGCGCTCGGGTCAGGCCGACGCGGCGGAGACCCGCCGGCTGCAACGCGCGCTGCTCCTGACGGTGAACGGCGTCGCCGCCGGGATGCGCAACACCGGCTGACGGGCGGGCGCTTCAGACCGCACGGCGCAGTGCCGGCGCCAGATCCCCCACGTCGGCCACGTCGACCTCGTCCAGATCGAGCCAACCCGCCATGAGGTGGAGTTCGTCGGCGAGCCGCCGGGCGACGGACTCACGGTCGACCTCAGGCTCACGGTGAGCTGTGCGGACGAGCAGGCGACGGTCCCGGCGATCCGCCTTGAGGCAGACGCGGGCGACCAGGGCCTCATCCATGAGGAAGGGGAGAACGTAGTAGCCGTACTCGCGACGGTCTTGGGGCGTGTAGATCTCGAGCCTGTACCGGAAGTCGAACAGTCGCTCGGTCCGCTCCCGGTGCCACACCACCGGATCGAACGGGGCGAGCAGGGCCTGACTGCGGATCGAGCGCGGGATGGTGACCTCGGGCGGTGCGAATGCCACCTTCGACCAACCTTCCACCTCCACCTCCACCAGAGACCCGTTCTCGACGAGCGCGGCGAGGGACTCGGCCGCGTCGCGGGGTCTGATGCGGTGGTAGTCCGCGATGTCGGCGGCGGTGCCGACCCCGAGAGCGCGGGCGGCTGACTCGAGGAGTCGGGCCCGTGCCGCAGCCGGCGACAACGGCGGCTCCTGCATGATCGCGGGCGGGTGGACGCGCCCGGGTAGGTCGTACCAGCGCTCGAAGCCCACCCGGTGGGCCGTGGTAAGCCGTCCCCGCAGGAACAGATGCTCGAAGGCGATCTTCGTGTCACTCCAACCCCACCACGGCCCTGTTCCGGTCTCGGCGGTGACGTCCCGGGGACGCAGCGGCCCGCGCTCGCGCACCGCGTCGAGAACCGCCTCGACCAGGTCGGGGTGCTCATCGCCGAACGCCTCGACGCGGGGCCAGTGCCATCCGCCATCCATGCGGTGGACGAACAGGGGTCGGTCGCGCACGTCCAACAGCGACGCCTCGTGCCCCCAGTACTCGAACACCTCACCCGAGTGCCACAGGAAGGACTCGAGTGCCGCCAGGTCGTAGGGGCCGAGCCGTGAGAAGAAGACCAGTTCGTGGGCACGGGCGATCACGTTGACCGAATCGAGTTGGACGACCTTCTGGCCCTCCAGCACCCGGCGGAAGTGCCGCACGTCGACCCGGCCCGTCGGCCTCGCCCTGGTGAACCCCTGCGCTCCGAGCGCCAGCCGCCTTGCGCGCGACAGAGAGAGCCGCCGGGGCGTGGGCGCGCTCATGGCCGGTCTCGCGCCAGAGCGATGATCGCCGCGCCAGCTGCGTCCACCTCGGCGCGGGCCACGTCGAGGTGCGTGACGGCCCGGCACCGCTCCCCCACGACGCTCACCCTCACGCCGTGGCGTTCGACGAGGGCCTCGGAGAACTCGTCGGCGGCCCACCCGAACGGTTCGGGGGAGAACCAGACCATGTTGGTCTCCGGCGACTGACAGTCCAGTCCCGCACCACGCAGCGCCTCGTGGAGCACGGCCGCGTTGGCGTGGTCCTCGGCCAGGCGCTCGACGTGGTGGTCCAGTGCGTACAGGCACCCGGCGGCCATCAGGCCCGCCTGGCGCATCGCCCCGCCGAAGCGGTGCTTGAACATCCTCGCCCGGGCGACGAACTCCACCGGGCCTGCGAGCACGGCCCCGAACGGCGCCCCGAGCCCCTTGGTGAAGTCCACCCAGATGGAATCGACGTCACGACCCCAGCGGCGCGTCTCCACACCTGAGGCCACGGCGGCGTTGTGGAGGCGGGCGCCGTCGACGTGGACCGGCACTCCCCGGTCGCGGGCGAGGGCGGTCACCTCGTCCCAGCGTTCGAGCGGCCACACTGTTCCGCCGCCGAAGTTGTGCGTCTGTTCGAGACACACCAGCCCGGGTCGCGGTCGGTGCCGGCTGCCGGGCCGCAGCGCCACGGCGAGATCCTCGACGTCGAACACACCCCGTTCGGATCGCACCAGATCGACCATGACGCCCGAGACCGCTGCGGCGCCACCCGATTCGGAACCGATGATGTGGCTCGCAGCGTCACAGACGATGGTCTGGCCGTGCGTCGTGTGGGTGGCGACGGCCACCAGGTTGCACATCGTCCCGGTCGGCAGGAACACGGCGTCGCTCTGCCCCAGCTCGGCCGCCACCCGGGTGCACAACGCCTCGACCGTCGGGTCTTCACGCTGTTGTTCGTCGCCGACATCGGCCGTCGAGATCGCCGCACGCATCGCGGGCGTGGGTCTGGTCGAGGTGTCGCTGTACAGATCGATCAGGATCACCGGTGCGCTCACGGTGGCGACCCTAACTGCGACCCCGCGGGACACGCATTGGTAGCGTCGTCTCGCCGTGAAGCCCGACGTGAACCATCCCCAGCGCTGGACGATGTTGGCAGGAGCATGGGTCGTCTACGCGGCCTTCGGCATGGTCGTCGGGGCGATGGCGCCTCTCGTCACCGCGATCGCCGAGGACCTGGACCTCTCGAAGTCGGCGATCGGCAGCGTCCTCGGAGCGTGGCCACTGGCCTATCTCGTCGTCGCAATCCCGGCCGGCACCCTCGTGGACCGGATCGGCCTGCGCTGGTCGCTGTTCTTCGGGGGCGCCGCCGTCGCCATCTCGGGTCTCCTGCGGGCGGCTGCGACGGGCTGGTGGACGCTGTTCTTCGCCGTGGCGGTCTTCGGTCTCGGCGCGCCGCTGGTGTCGGTGGGTACTCCCAAACTCGTCCGGCAGCTCTTCGGGCCCGAGGACCGGGCGGCGGCGATGGGCATCATGATGACCGCGCCTCCGGTGGGGATCGCGTTCACACTGGCAACCGCGAACTCGGTGGTCATGCCCGCGGTGGACGACGAATGGCGCGCCGCGCTGGTGTTCTACGGACTCCTGGCCGCTACCGCCATCTTCGTGTGGCTCGCGGTGTCGAGCCGTTCGGTCGTCGAGTTGGGGCCGACACCCGTCGCGGGCAGAGCTCCCAGAGGGGAGGTGGCCCGACTCTTGCGATCCCCGTCGATCCGCCTCCTCTTGGTCCTGGCCGTCACGACCTTCTTCTTCAACCATTCGATCAACAACTGGCTACCGACCGTCCTGACCGACGAGGGCCTCAGCTCGCAGACGGCGGGGTACGTGGCGTCCGCCTCGGTGATCGTCGGGATCATCGGCGCCGCCTCGATCCCCCGCCTCGCCACCCCCGAGCGCCGCCTCCTGGTCCTCGGTGCGACGCTCGGCTCCGCGATCGTCGCGGCGGGGACGATGGCGCTCGTCGACGGAACCGCGTCGATCGTTCCGGCGATCGTGATCGGCTTCGCCAAGTCCGGATTCGTGCCGGTGATGTTCGTCTTCGTCATGGCGGCCCCGGGCATCACGCAGGCGAACATGGGCGTCGGGACCGGGATCTTCTTCGCCGCGGGCGAGTTGGGCGGGTCGCTCGGCCCCCTGGTGATCGGTGTCCTCGCCGACGCAACCGGGTCCTTCGACGTCCCGATGGCCCTGTTGGCCGGACTCGCCGGCCTGATGCTCGTCCTGGTGACCCTGGTGGACCGCGACATCCGTTCCCAACCGGTCGCCGCACCGGTGGCCGAGGGGTTCGTGGCGGACGCCTGACCGGGCGATGGTCACCGGTGAAACGAACAGGTGTTCGTCGCATGGGCTAGATTGTGCGGCGTGGCCCAGCCCACCGCTTCCGCATGGCAACCGACGCTCCTCGATCAGTCCATGGGCGGACTTGCCGCCGTCGAGCGGATCCGCCTGGATGCGACATCGTGGCTCGACCACTCCCCCGCCTGGTTGGCCCGGGCCGATCATCTCTTCGAGCAGCTGCGGGCAGGACTGCGCTGGCACGCCGGCGAGCGGCTGATGTACGAGCGGGTGGTCGCCGTCCCCCGGCTCACCGCGCCCGTCACGGGTGAAAGCGCCCTGTGGCCGTCGATCTCGCCGATCGTCGAGGCGCTCTCACAGCGCTACGAGGTGGCACTGGACCAGGTGTGGTGCAACTACTACCGCAACGGCGCCGACAGCGTCGCCTGGCACGGCGACCGCAACCGCCATACGGAGCGCAACCCCCTCGTCGCCATCGTGTCGCTGGGAGAGCCCCGCCGCTTCCTGGTGCGCCCCCGTCGTGGCGGCGCTTCGCGCCGCTTCGAACTGGGCCACGGCGACCTCCTCGTCATGGGGGGAGCCTGCCAGCACGACCACGAGCACTGCGTTCCCAAGGTCCGCCGGGCAGGACCGCGCATCAGCGTGACCTTTCGCAGTGCCGGCCGGTGACCTGTCCCGGCGAGGAGGTGCCGTGACCACTGCGGATCCGGCGGTCACCATTGCCAGCCGCCCCCTATCGTGCTATTCCAAGGTATCCCGAATATTATCGACAGTTATTGAACCGCACTTCAGGAGGTCGACATGGCAATCATCGGAGGAGACATCGCCGCGATGGAGGTGACGGCGGGTCGGTTCGACTCGACCGGAGCCAGTACCGCGACCGAGGCCACGTCGGCAGCATCGTTCGCACGCTCCCAGCACGGCGACTACGACGCGCTGGCGGGTGCCCTCGTCGCGAGGATCCGCCAGGCAGTCGACGCGTGCACCGCCGAGGCCGACGCCATGCGCGCAACCCTCGAGGGGACGGAATGGTTCGGCGCGTCGCGGGCCGCCGTCGAGGCGGCCGAGATGGACCTGCGTTCGACGCTGCGGGCGCTCCTCGACGACACGGGTGCCACCGCGGAGCAGTTCAAGGCTGACCTCTCCCGGCTCGTGATGTCCTACGACGAACAGGTGCTGACCGGCCGTCTCACGCCGGCGATGGAGCGGCTCCGCGGCAGCTACAACCAGGCCGCCCACGCCACGCGGCGCGTCGCCGAGGGGTTCCGGCAGGCGGATGCCGCCATCGGCGGGATCTGAGTGCACGATCCTCAGATGGCGATGCCGAGGTCCTGATAGACCGACCGGACCCGCCCGCCGATGGACTCCCAGGTGCGATCGGCGACCACCCGCGCACGTGCCGCCGCGCCGAGGGCATCGGCCATGGCCACGTCGTCGATCAGCTCGGCCAACGTGGAGGCGAGCGATCCAACGTCCCCCTTGGTGAAGTGGCGACCCGTCACGCCGTCCTCGACCAGTTCCGCCAGGGCGGCGACATCGGAGACCACCACGGCGGCACCTGTCGCCATCGCCTCCAGGGGCTTGAGCGGGCTGACCAGCTCCGACACGATCGCCGGTCGACGCGGGAACGGGGCGATGTCGAACAACGAGAGGTAGCGGGCCACCTCGGTGTGGGGGACCTTGCCCACGAACAGCACGAGGTCATCCAGACTGCGGCGGCGTGCCGCCTCGCGTAGTGAGTCGGCGTCCTCGCCGTCGCCGACGATGACGATGCGGAAGCTGCGCCCGGTACGCAGGTCCGCGACGGCTTCGAAGAGGTCCGCGAGGCCTTCGAATGCACGCAGTGACCCGGCGAAGCCGATCACACGGTGACCTCGGAGACCCAGCTGCTCCTCGAGCACGCTGTCACGGGGCTGAGGCGTGAAGTCCGCCACGTCCACGCCGTTCGGGACGACGACGATCCGGTCCCTGTCAGTGCCCCTGCGTACCAGCTCGGGGACGATCGCCTCACTGATGGCGAGAACCGCGTCGGCCGCAGCGCACACCTCGCTCTCGAGGATGACCTCGCGGGCGAACCCCTCGGAGTCGACCCACCGTGGATCACGTGCGGCGCGGGTCAGTTCCCACAGCCCCCGAACCTCGTAGACGAAGGGAAGGCCACGCCTTCGGGCCGCAACCGCCGCGGCCCAGCCCACTCGCCAGTTGGATGCGGCGTGAACCACCGCGGGGTCGGTCTCGTCGATGACGTCGCCCAGCGCCTCGGAGTACGCAAGCGTACGGGCGGCGGCGCCGGGTGCCAGGTGGCCGTTCGTCTTCGGGATGCGCCGGTATCGCACAGGGCCCACCGATGCGTCGCCCGGCTCGGCGCCGAAGCCCGGTTGCGTGCACGCGACGACGCTCAGACCGCCGGCGACCATGCCCTCCAGCAGTCCCTGGGTGCGCACCGTGTAACCCGTCAGAGTTCCGGGAAGCGACTCGCGGACCGCGTAGAGAGCATGGATGCGGCGCGCGCGCGTCGGTGTCGGCTGAGCCGGCTCGGCGAGGACGTGCGCCAGGCCTCGCTCGGACTCGTCGATCTGAGCCTCGACACCCGCCAGGAACGAGCGCCACCAGTCCGCGGTCGGTAGGCCTCCGGCAGTTGCGATCCTGCGGGAATCGCTGAACCAGCCGTCTGCCCGCAACGCCCGGCACAGGTCGCCACGGGCGCCCGTCGGTAGTTCCTCGATGCTGCGGTCCACGACATCGAGCGCGTCGACGGCGGACCGGGTCCTGAGGAGGTAGCCAACGGCCGCCCGCACGGCCACGGCATCCGACGACGCGAGGAGTACCGCGGCGAGACCGTCGGACGCCGGCGACGGGTTCGCCATCTCGTCGACGACCCGGGCTCCGATGGCCGAGTGGCGCCGCGCCGCCGAGCCCTCGGCCTCCGCGGCCCGGTCCGTGAGTACCGATACGGCCAACTGAGGCTCGTCGATCTCGACCGCACACTCCGCGACGGACACCCGACCGGCAGGGGTCAGATCCGTCCGGGCCACCGCACCCAGCAGTTCTACGGCTTCGGCGCGCCGACCGAGCGAAGTGAGGAGCCGCACCGGCTCGGTGATGGCATCAGCGACGTCGGACCCGCGACTGCGCTCCCGGCTGCGCCGGTAGGCGTCGAGCGCCTGTCGCGTGGCTCCCCTTTCGACGGCGAGGCGTGCGAGCATCAGCAGACGGGTCCGCGTCGGCCCCACCATGCACGCACCCTGAACCAGTCGCCACTGCACGTCGTCGTGGCCGCTGACCCCCGCCCGGGTGCCGGCGGCCACCAGGGCGCCGGCCGCACGGGAGCGCAGACGGCCCAGCGGCCGGCGAATCCGTGCGAGCTTTGGCGTGTGGAAGACTCCGATCCGGTGAATCTAGAACCCACGAGGCGTCGCCCGACGTCAAACCGTCACGCGGTACGTCGATGAAGGTCTGTCTCATCGCCGGGGCCCGACCGAACTTCATGAAGATCGGGCCGGTCATGGCCGGCCTCCGTGACCACGCCGTCGAGCCCGTTCTCGTCCACACCGGACAGCACTACGACGACGCCATGAGTGCCGTCTTCTTCGATGAGCTACGCCTCCCCCGTCCCGCTCATGACCTCGGTGTCGGTCCGGGAAGTCCGGTCAGCCAGCTCGCTGCGATCATGTTGGCGTTGGAGCCCGTGCTGCTCGCCGGTCGCTTCGACGTCGTGGTGGTCGTCGGTGACGTAACGAGCACCCTGGCGGGCGCCCTGGTCGCTGCCCGGTGCGGCATCGACGTCGCCCACGTCGAAGCCGGATTGCGTAGCTTCGACGACACGATGCCCGAGGAGCTCAACCGGGTCGTGGTGGACCGCGTGAGTCGCGTCCTGTACGCACCGTCGACCGACGCCGTGGCGAACCTCGCCGATGAGGGCATCGGCGGCCGAAGGGTCGTGATGGTCGGCAACGTGATGGTCGACACATTGCTCGACAACCTCGAACGCGCACGCGCACGCGGCGTCGCCGCCTCGCTCGGGTTCGAGCCGGGCGGCTACGTGTTGGCCACTCTGCACCGACCGTCCAACGTCGACCAACCTGCACGACTCGCGGGCCTTCTCCGGGCGCTCGGAGAGATCGCGGTCCGGCGGCCCGTCGTCTTCCCTCTGCATCCGCGGACGCGGCGCCGCCTCGAGGCGTCGGGGATCTCGGTTCCACCCGGTGTCCATCTCGCCGAGCCCCTCGGCTACCTGGACTTCCTCGGACTCCAGGCCGATTCGGCCCTCGTCATCACAGACTCGGGAGGCGTCCAGGAGGAGACCACTGTTCTGGGTGTGCCCTGTCTCACCGTACGACCGAACACGGAGCGACCGATCACCGTGAGTGAGGGGACGAACGAGCTCGTCGGCACCGACCCCGACCGCGTCATCCGCCGGGCGTTGGCCCGCATCGACGAACGCCGCGGCGCCAAGCGCCCGCCCCTGTGGGACGGGAAGGCCGGGCGCCGGATAGCCGACGATCTGGTGACCCGCTACGGCTGAGGCCGTTCAGGCCGGCCGGAAACCCACGGCGCGGTTCGTGACCCAGCGGACGCCGAACAGCTCTTCGGCGCAGCGGACACGATCTACAGCACCGACGAGGTGGGCCCGCCCCAGCGCCCGGGCGCTCGCAGCGGTTGCGGCATCGCCGTCGTGACCCATGACATGGACGACCCCGACGCCGCTCGACGTCACCAGGTCGTCGAGCCGCTCGAAGGAGTCCGGGCCGGGCAGCCATTCCCCGGTGAGGTTCACCCGGACGGGGACGGCGGCGAGGTCCACCGGCGACAGGCCCGGGGTTCCCGCCTCGTGCACCCGTGGATCGGCCTCACGCACCGACACCCCCTCGATCATCAGCGCCACGTCGCGGCGGGGGCAGGCGCCGAAAGCGCGGACATGACGCTCCACCGATTCCGCCTCGAGGTCGGTGGCGTCGAGAGTCGCGAGAATCCGGGGCACCGAGGGGATCTCCGGGTGGTCGTCCGGGCGGAATGCCGGCAGGGGTAGGAGATCGCGCATCGCCGGCTCACGGTCGCGCTTGGCCTTCGCCGCCGACCGGGAGTCGAAGAAGCGGCGCCCCTGATGCCATGCCTGCAGCTCGCGATCCAAGACCATCAGTCCCCCGGTGTTCTGGAGCCTGTAGCCGGTCTCGACATCCTCGATCCCCCGCAGCCCCAACTCGCGGAAGCCGCCCGCAAGTTCGTAGAGCTCACGGCCGACACCGAGCAGGGCGCCGATGGTCACCCGGAACATGTCGGGTACCTCGACGGTCAGGTCATGGGTGCGGGCGAAGTGCACCTCGCGCCAGGTCTGTCCCGGCCCGGGATCGAGATGGGAGCCGAGCTCGCCGGCACGTACGAACCGTCCCACGGCCGACGCGTCGAGCCCGTCGAAGTCGGCGAAGTCGAGGACGCCGGTGAGGACAGCATAGGGAGCGGCGGCGAACCACCTCAGCGCCCTCTCGAGGACCGTGTGGCCCGCGACGACATCGGCGTCGAGGAACAACAGGACACCGCCGCTGGCTGCGCGTGCCCCGGTGTTGCGCGCCCGTCCCGCGCCGAAGCGGCCGTCCGTCTCCTGCCGGACGACACGCAGGTCGATCTCGGGTCCCGGAATCTCGACGGGGTCCTCCGAGCCGTCGTCCACGACGATGACTTCGAAGCGTCCGGGGTCCAGGGACTGGGATTCGAGCGCGGCCACGGTGCGGGCGAGGGCGACAGAAGGGTCGCGAACGGGGATTATCACCGACAGGCGCACGTCGCGGGGCAGCGACGGCAGCGGTCCGAGGTCCTGCCATCGGTTGGCGCGGACCGGGCGGGTCATGTCAACCAGGCGGGGACTTCGTCGGGCGTCAGGTCGATACCCGCCTGCCCGAGGGCGAGGCCGCGCCACTGTTGTCTGCTCTTGTCGAGGAACTCCGCCGCAGCCGGGTTCCAGGTGTGACCGTGGTCAGCGTGTGCCGCCCGCACGACGATGAGCCCGAATCCCGCGGTGCGGTAGACGGAACCGCCCGCACGGACGACGGCGTCGATGAGTCGGGTGTCGACCTGGCGGGGCACCCGGCGCCAGCCGCCCAATTCGGTGAGATCCTTCCGGCGCATCGTGAGCGTCATCCCGCCGATGGTCCGCGAGCCGCGTTCCATCACGCCCGAGAATCGGCGGACCGTGATGTCCTCACCCGCGAGGTACACGAACTCGGCCGCCTTCCCCACGATCGTGGCGCCCGAGTACGCGAGCGCGGTGGTCATGTCCGACAGGTGCCGGGACCCGTAGAGGTCGTCGTCGTCCCACTTCGTCACGATGTCGCCGGCGGCGACCACGAGTCCGGCGTTGAGGACGTCACCGAGGCTGGCACGGGTGTCGCCGACCCGCACGACCGTCACCGTGTCGCCGAGTCGGTCATGGAGCGCCGACTCGTGGGTCGCATCGAAACCCTCGCCGTGCAGACATGCCACGACCTCGAACGCCGGATGGTCCTGGCGGGCCAACATCGCGCTCCACGCGGCCACCATGTCGGGGCGTTGGCTCGCGACGAGCACGCTCAGCGACGGCTCCGGGACCGGCCAGGGGCGCAGGTCACCGATCACACGACCCCAGAAGCGCCGGCTGTCCGCCGAGTGCAGGACGAGGTTGCGCAGACGGTGGCTGGTCCGCTCGCGTTCGAGCGCGTCGGTGAGCGCACCGGGGTCGACCTGACGTAACGCGTTAGCGAGTTCGGAGCCGAGCGCCCGGTCCAGTTCGGGCCGTGTCGTCATCAGCGCCACAGGCAACCCGACCGCGACCGTGCGCACGACCGCCGCCGCCTGCCGCCACGGGGATGCTGCGGAGGTGCCGTCACAGATCGCGCAGAGACGCCCCCGCATCGCCTCGGCCATGGCGACCGGGTCACCGAGCAGTGCGTCCACGTCGACGTCGACGAGTCGGTGACCGGGCGGCAGACCGCTCGCGGTCGACGCGTCCGGCTCGTCACCGTCCTCGCGGTGGCGGATTCGGATGACGACGCCGTCGTGGTCCGGGCCGAACCCCCCGGGGGCCCAGACGCGCACCGCGATCGGCGGTGGACCGGTGAGCGCCGAGGTCGCGGCCACGACGGTGCCCCGGGCATCGAGCGCGACACCCTCCCCGGCATCGAGCGCGTCGTCGACCACGACGCGGGCGTCCACGCCCGGCACCGGCGGATCGAGATCCTCGGTGGCGAGGATCATGGCGTCGGCGCCGCGCAGGTCCACATGCAGACCCACCAGAGTCCCCGGCTCGGGAACGGCGGTCGGACGCGTGGCGGCCGCTCCGAGCGAGCTGACGGCACGGCGGATCAGGCCGCTGTCGCCCACCATGGCGACGCCCCGCTGCGGCAGTCGCCCGATCACAGCCCGTGCCCGGGGATCGGACCCGGCGGTGTCGACGGCCGCCGTCGCCATGCGGCGCAACCGGGGCAGAAAGCGCCGTGCCAGGGCGCGCATGACCCGCGTCGGAAGGCGCAGGCCCTTCGCCAGGGTGTTCCCGAGGCGGTAGGACTCGCTGGAGCGGATCTCGGCGAGTCTGCGATCGGCCTCGGCCAACTCGGCAGCGAGGTCCTCGCCGCGTCGGCGTTCCACCGCGGCCACCTCCTGGGCGGTGGCGGTGGCGTCCTGGGCGCGTCGCAGCGCGCCGTCGATCCGGGAACGGACGGCCTCGTCGAGCCGGCGTTGTTCCTCTGTCAGGGAGTCGATCCGTCGCCGCAGTGCCTCGAGGTCCTCGCTCACGAATCCACTCGGCCCTTCATCCGCTTTCCGACCGGCGGAGTCTACCGACGTGGCGGCGGGGGGTCCCGGTCCGGATCGCGAACCGGTCGCTAGGCTCGCGTTCCGGGCCACCCGTCCGACGGCGCCCGACGACACGATGAGCCCAGACTCCAATCCCGACGCGCACCTGGCGACCGTCCGCCCCGCCGGCCCCGACGAGGGCCTGACCCGGCTGGGTCGTCGGCCCGCGCTCGGCGACTACCTGCGCGAGGCGTGGCGGCGGCGTGACTACGCCCTGCACGTCCCCCTCAACGAGATCCGTGTCCAGAACCGCAACACGATGATGGGCAGCGCCTGGCTCGTTCTGACACCTCTGATGTCGGTGGGCGTGTACTTCGTCGCCTTCGGGTTGATCCTCAGAGCCGACCGGGGCGTCGATTCGTACCTGTCCTTTCTCACCGTCGGCGTCTTCACGTTCTTCCTGACCCAGCGCTGCGTCGGCCACGGGGCGAAGTCGATCGTCTCCAACATCGGACTCATCCGCGCCATCCAGTTCCCCCGGATCCTCCTGCCCGTCTCCGATGTCATCGGACAGGCCATCAGCTACCTACCAGTGATGGCGGTGATGCTGGTCGTCGCTGTGGCGGACGGGGCGAACCCACGATGGACCTGGCTCGCGCTGCCGGGAATCGTCGCACTCCAGTTGATGTTCAGCCTCGGGGTGGCACTGGTCGCCGCCCGCCTGAACTACGCCGTGCGGGACCTCGAGAACACCCTGCCGTTCATGTTCAGGCTGCTCTTCTACCTCTCGGGTGTCCTCTACTCCGTGGAGCGCCTCGTCGCCAGCCCCCTGCTGCGCGACCTGTTCGCCCTCAACCCGATGTACAGCTTCGTCACCGTGACCCGCTGGGCCGTCCTCGGCGTGAACCTCCCCCACTGGACGCTGCTCTCGATCGGCGTCTGGGCGCTCGTCATGCCTGTGTTCGGACTCGCGGTCTTCCGCCTGGCCGAGAACGACTACGGACGGGCGAGTTGACGGCCGCCGAGACCACCGGGACCGACACGCCCCAGGCCCCGGACCGGGTGCGATCCATCGTGGTCGACGCCGTCGACGTGACCTACCGCATCTATCGCAGCCGCCGTCCTGGACTGCGCGACATGTTGCGGGGCAATCTCCACAAGCGACCTTTCACCGACGTCGAGGCCGTCCGCGGCGTCTCGCTCGAGGTCCACAACGGGGAGTCACTGGGCATCGTCGGCCCCAACGGCTCGGGAAAGTCGACCCTTCTGCGTGCGATCGCGGGTCTGATGCCGGTGAACGCCGGATCTGTATGGGTCCGCAGCCAACCGACCCTGCTGGGGGTCAACGCTGCGCTGCGTCCCGCCATGTCGGGTCGACGCAACATCGAGATCGGCCTTCTGGCGCTCGGACTGCGGGCGCGTGAGATCCCCGAGGTCGCGGCGAAGGCCGCTGAGTTCAGTGAGTTGGGCGACTTCATCGAGCACCCCATGGACACCTACTCGACGGGCATGCGGGCGCGGCTTCACTTCGCCATCGCGACCGCTGTCGTCCCTGACATCCTCCTGATCGACGAGGCGCTCGTGGTCGGCGACCGGAAGTTCCGGGAACGCTCCGGTGCGAGGATCGACGCGATCCGCCAGGACGCCGGGACGATCGTCCTCGTGAGCCACAACCTCGGCGAGATCGTGCGCAGCTGTGACCGCGCCATCTGGTTCGACGGGGGCCGGATACTCATGGACGGTCCCGCCGAAGAGGTCGTCGAGGCCTACGAGAGCTCCTGAGGTCGTGCACGTCCTGGTCGTCACCGTCGTCCACGACCCCCGCGATGCCCGCATCCGGAAGCGCCAGATCGAATCCCTGCTGCGCGCCGGGCATCGCGTGACGTATGCCGCGCCGTGGCCTGCGGACAGTCCTGGAGATCCCGACCCCTCGGTCACATCGATCCGCCTGCCCAGAGCCCACGGACGGAAGCGACTGCGCGCCCAGCGGGCCGCGTGGCGCACGATTCGGGACCTGGACGGGCACGTCGACCTCATCGTGGGCCACGACCCGGAGCTCCTGATGGGGCTCGGAGCCGCCCATTTCAGCGTTGCCGTGTGGGACGTTCACGAGGACCTCCCGGCGGCCATCGGGGAGAAGCGGTGGATCCCCCGACTGTTGCGGCCCGTCGTCGCGGCGGCGGCGCGGCGCGCCCTGAGGGTGCTGGCCCGTCGGGTCGATGTGATCCTCGCGGAAGAGGGCTACCGCGACGAGTGGCCCGGGGCGCCGGTGGTGCCGAACACTCCGTGGCAACCCGTGGAGGTCCCACCACCCGACGACGGCAGGGTCGTCTACGTCGGGCGGGTGTCACGCGGGCGCGGAGCGCTGACCCTCGTCGCGCTCGCGTCCGACGAGCGGCTGCGCGGGCGCATCCACCTCTACGGGCCCGTCGACGAGGACGTGGCGGCCCTCGTCCGCGACGCGGACGCGCGCGGCGATCTGCACATGCACGGCTTCGTGCCCAACGACGAGGTCCTACGTGCCATCGACGGGGCTTCGGTGGGTCTGAGCCCGCTGGGGGACCTCCCCAACTACCGCCACTCCGTGCCCACCAAGATCCTGGAGTACGCGGCTCACGGTGTTCCCGTCGTGACGACTCCGCTTACCCGTGCAACCGAGATCGTGCGAAGTGCCGGGTGCGGCGTCGTCGTGGCGGACTTCGACCCTCCCACGCTGGCCGATGCCGTCGCAGATCTGCTCGGGGACGACCAGCGACGCGCTCGCCTCGCCCGAAACGGTCGGGATGCCGTCGCGGCCCGGTGGTCCTGGGACACCGACGGGCCCCGTTTCGTCGCGCTACTCGAGGGTTTCGTGGCCGGAGCCGCGACGCGGCCGGGCCAACTCGATGACCGCGATCCAGGCCCAGCGGCCGAGGGCGGGCGCGAGTCGTAGCACGACGCGGTCGAGACGTCCGAGGGCGCCGGCCAGGGCACCCCCGACTCCCTTCCGTAGCAGTGGTGCGGCCGCGAGGCTGGTCAGCGCGAAGTCGTCGACCTTCGACGCGGTGAACCGCGCGCGCAACGTCGCCATGTCGCGGGGCGTCAGCGGATGCTCGTCGGCGGACCGCAACCCCGGGGTGAACCTCCGGAACAGCCGCAGCAGCGGGCTACCCACCCGCGGTTCCAACAGCAGTACCCGCCCGTCGGCGCTCAGGGCGCGGGCCATCTCCCCCGCCGTCGTGGCCACGTCGAGATGGTGCACGATCGAAGTCCCGACGATCAGGTCGACAGCGCCATCCCGCAGCGGCAGGCGCTGGGCGTCCGCGCGGACGAAGGCCACGTCGGACCCGGCGGCGACGGCGGCGCGCCGCAGGCCGACCTGTGAGATATCCAGTGCCACGCCGAGCGCACCGCGCCGTATCCCGGGGTCCGCCAGACGGCTGACCCGGCCGACACCGACTTCCACGACGACGCCCGGTCGGGGCCCGGCCCGCAGCCGTCGATCCAACAGGTCCCTGGCCGGGGCCTGCAGTCTGTTGACACCCCCGAGCCACTCCCGGCCACCGCGCGCGAACAGACTGTCGTGGAACTCCGCCTCACGGGCGAGACGCCCGGGGGGTTCGCTCACCGGTGCCGCTCGAGGTCGGCCCATCGACCACCGGCGATGTCGGCTACGGCGGTGGCCGCCTCGGCCCGCTCCCAGTGCCGACCGAGCATCTCGTCGACCGCCGGGTGCCAGACCTCGGGCGGGCCGGGGTGGGGGCTGACCTCCCCGAAGACGACGCCCCGGTCGGTGTCGTAGAAGTCGAGGCGCACGAACGCCAGATCGAGTGCATCGCCCATGCGGTCCGCGGCGTCGATGATCTCGGCTGCATGCACCGGTGCGGGCAGCGTGTCGTCGAGTCGGTCGACGAACTTCACCGGACCGAGGTCGTTCCATTCCCGTGTCCAGATCCTGAAGCGCCACTTCGACCGGTCAGCGGTCGCGTTCATCCGTCGTTGCATGGTGACGACGGCGCGTCCGCCGAAGACGTAGACCTTCCAGTCGTCGGGGATGGCGCCAGAACCGTCCGACGACGCCAGGAGTTCCTCCACCATGCCGGCCGCCGAGATCGCCCCGTCGTTCACGTGGGAGCGGTACTCCCGGTGGACCCGGTCCCATGAGAGCGCCCGACCGCTGAGAAGGTCTCGGTACCCGCCGTCGGGGGCCGCGACGAGGCCGAACACCCCGCGGTTGGTCGACCCCTGTTGGGGCTTGATCAGAAATCTCGCACCGAGCAGCGACGGGTCCAGGGCGGACAGGTCGTCGAAGGTGGCGATTGTGCGCGGGTGCTCGATGCCCAGCGACGCCGCGAAGCGGTAACCCTGAGCCTTCGAGTTGACCGCCCACATCGGATGCGCTGATCCCATCGCCCGGACGAGTCGATTGCGACGGCGTGATTCGTGCAGCTTGTAGACGTAGGACGGGCGGGCCTCGGTCACGTCGCTCCACACCGCGTGGTGGGCCGGGACCGAGATCTCGGCCAGCGCGGCGGACGCCGGGTCCGCAGGAGTCGGTGCCGCGGCACGACCGGCGCTGCCGTCGGCTCCTGCATCCCGGCGGACGCGCCAGGACCGCAGGGCCCGGCGGACGGGCGCGGGGAGTGAGTGGAAGAGACGACGCATCATGGGATGGGTCCCGGCTCTGCGACGGGATCGTGGCATCCTACCGACGGGCCACCCGACGCCGCCCGGAGCACATGACCTCACCACTCCCCGACAAGGGCCTGGACCCGGCGGAGATCCTCGCTGACCTCGAGAGCCTCGGCACGCGTGACGTCGCGTGGCGCGATGGACGTTCCTGGTCGCTCGTCTACCACGCCGGGGACGACCACAAAGAACTGCTCGATGCCGCCTACCGGTTGTACGCATCGACCAACGGGTTGAGCCCCTCGGCGTTCCCGAGCCTCGCCACGATGGAGGCCGACATCGTCGCGGTCGCGCTGGATCTCCTGAGAGCGGACCGCTCCACAGCCGGGGGCACCATGGCATCGGGTGGAACCGAGAGCATCATGTTGGCGCTCAAGGCGTACAGGGACCGTCGTGTCGCCGGCGGTGAGGGGACGCGACCCCACCTCGTCGTCCCGGTGACCGCCCACCCTGCGTTCCACAAGGGGGCGCAGTTGCTCGGCTACGACGTCACGGTCACCGGCATCGGCGAGGATCTGCGGGCCGATCTCGCGCAGATCGAAGCCGCCTTGCGACCCGAGACGACCGTGGTCGGCGCCTCGGCGCCGTGCTACCCGTACGGCGTGATCGATCCGATCGCCGACATCGGGGAGCTGGCAGCGGATCGCGGAACAGGACTCCACATCGACGCGTGCCTCGGCGGCTTCGCGCTCCCGTTCATCCGTCGCCTCGGGCGAGACGTCGCCCCGTTCGACTTCGAGGTCGACGGCGTCACGTCGATCTCCGCGGACCTGCACAAGTACGGCTACGCCGCGAAGGGTGCATCGACGGTGCTCTACCGCGACAGGGATCTGCGACGGCACCAGTACTTCACCCACATCGGCTGGCCGGGTGGCTCCTTCGGCTCTCCCACGTTGCTCGGCTCACGCAACGGCGGTGTCATCGCCGCGGCCTGGGCCGGTCTGCGGCACCTCGGTCGCGACGGCTACGAGTCGATATTCGCATCGATCATGGACGTCACCGACCGCCTCCGCGAGGGCATCACGGCGCTCGACGGCTTCTCGATTCTCGGCGATCCGGCGATGAGCGTCATGGCGTTCGGTTCGCGACACCACGACGTCTTCGCCGTGGCGGACACGCTCGAGGAGTCCGGTTGGCGCATCGATCGTCAGCGGGACCCCGACTGCCTGCACCTGATCGTCAACCCGACACACACGGTCGACGTCGCCGACGCCTTCCTCGCCGATCTCCGTGCCGCCGCCGCGGCCGCCCCACCACCGGGGAAGAACCGCGGGGCCGCGGCCTACGGCGTGGTTGCGGAGCTGGGCGACGACGACACCGATGTGGCCGCTGCCATCACCGACGCTCTCGATCGGGTCTACGACGGGCGGCTCAAGTGAGCGTGCACCCCGTCCGCCCGCCGGTCCAACACACGCCCGAGGGCGGACGTCCGCACCCGCTCGCGCTCTTGGAGGTGTGTGGGCTTCCGGAGTTCGCTCCCCTGCTCGCCGGGTGGTCCCTCGACGTGAGCCTCCCCGACGGGGGCCTGCCGTTCGTCGTCACGTCCGATCGGATCCAGTTGGCTCCGTCGGTCGCGACGGACCCGACGCTCGCCGCACTGCACCTCCGCGAGGCGTTGGAACTTGCCGAGTTGGAGCGTGACGACGACTCCGACGACGAGGCGGTGGCCTTCGCCTACCGGATGCTGGCCCACCTCACGGCAGTCGCCTACGTCGGCATCGTGTCGGCTGCGGACGGAATCGACGCATCGATGGTCCCGCCGAACAGCGTCGAGGTCGCCCGAAGGGTCCACACGAGAGCCGCTGCGCCCGCGGCCGCGGCCCACGATGCCGATCTCTCCCGCAAGCTCGCCGAGGCCCTGATCGAGCGTGGCACCGACATCCAACCCGACGCGGCCACGATCGAACGTGCGGTTCGACTCGCTCGGCCGGCCCTGGACCTCGCGCTGCCCACCAACGTCCTGCTGTCCGTCGGCGGCGACGACCGGCAGGCGATCGACTGGTCGACGGGGCGCAACCCCTACGGCGTGGCGCTACGACCGACCCCGTGGGTCTCGTCGTTCTCGTCGTGCACCGCCTCGTCTCCGACCGAACGTGCCTACGCGGCGGCCTCCACTCTGCGCCGTCGACTCCTGCGGGCATCCCTCGACGGCAACCGGGCCGCTGTTCTCACCGCAGAGTGGCGCCGGGTACGCGAGCGCCTCGGCGCCGCGCTGGGTCTACGCGCGGCTGGCGCGTCCGTCGTGCCCACCCCGTCGGGGACCGACGCCGAGTACGTCGCCCTGCTGGCGGCCGTCTGCGCCGCGGCGGGGGCCCCCGTGACGACGATCGTGGTGGCTCCGCGCGAGGTCGGCAGCGGGACGCTCCCGGCGGCACGTGGTCGCCACTTCAGTCTCCACACCCCACTCGGCGGGCCGGTCGACACGCGCATCGCCGTTGAGCCGTTCCGCGGCCTCGACATCGAGGCGGCGACGGTGGCGGTCCGCGAAAGCGACGGTTCCCTGCGGGCGACATCCGCCGTCGATGCCGACGTGACTGCCGCGGCCGACGCCGCAGTGACAGCCGGACGCCACGTCCTGGTCCACCTCGTCGACGGATCGAAGACCGGGATCCGCCTTCCGTCCGTGACGTGCGTCGAGGATCTCCAGGCCCGTCACGGCGACAGGATCGCTGTCCTGGTCGACGCGGCACAGATGAGAGTGGACCAGGCGACGGTCCGTGGCCATGTCGAAGCCGGCCGCATGGTGATCGTGACGGGATCGAAGTTCTTCGCAGGGCCCCCCTTCTCCGGCGCGGTGATCCTGCCCCGCGGCCACGCCGACCGGCTCAGCGCGGCCACCCCGCGACCGAATCTTGGCGATCACCTCGATTCGGTGAGTCTTCCCCCCGAGCTGGCTCACCTGGGGGCGTCACACGTCGCAAACCTGGGACTCGTGCTGCGTTGGGAGGCTGCACTCGACGAGATGGGCTCGTTCCTGTCCCTGTCGCCGTCGCTGCGGGACGAGATCCTGCGCGAGCTCGCCGTCCAGCTGCGGCGCGTCGTCCTGGAGACACCCGGGGTCGAGCTGGTGGTGAGCCCGTACACCCGCGAGCCCACCTCGGACGACGTCGGTCTCGACGACCTACCGACGATCTTCACCTTCGCGGTGATCGACCCCCGGACCACGCTGCCCGTCGACGCGGCCCGTCTCGCCCTGGTTCACCGTCTGGTGAGGATCGACCTGCGCGACGAGTTGTCACCGACGCTCGACCGCCCGACACGCGAGCTCGCGGGACGCGAGTTCGATCTGGGCCAACCGGTCCGGGTCGGTGGTTCCGACGACCATCCGCTCGTCGCTCTGAGAATCGCGTTCGGTGCACCGACCCTGACCCGGATCGTCTTCGACCACACGCGGGGGCGTGACTGGCGGGCGCGTCTGGAGCGCGAGGTCGCCGATGCCCGCGACGCCCTGGCGAAGGTCGCACTCGTGGTGGACCACCTGGAGGTGATTCCACCCGCAGCGCCCTACCCGGGACCCCGGACCACTGCGACAGTCGGACCACCGGGCTGACCCGGCCATGACCCCCCGAGCGGACCGCCCTCCCTACCGCGGCGACATCGACGGGCTGCGCGCCGTCGCGATCGGCGTGGTCGTCCTGTTCCATGCCGGCGTGCCCTGGTTCTCCGGCGGGTTCGTCGGTGTCGACGTCTTCTTCGTCATCTCCGGCTTCCTCATCACCAGCCTGATGCTCGTCGAGGTCGACTCGACGGGACGCTTCTCGCTGGGTTCGTTCGTGGCCCGCCGGGTGCGCCGTCTGCTCCCCATGGCCGTGCTGGTCCTCGCCGCGACGGTTGCCGCGGGAGCGGTGCTGGTCGCTCCGCTCGCACGCGACCGCCTGTTCGGGGACGCTCGAGCCGCGCTCCTGTACTTCGCGAACTGGCGCTTCGCCGGCCAGTCGACCGCCTACACCGACACCGACGTCACGGACTCTCTGCTGCTGCACTACTGGTCGCTGTCGGTCGAAGAGCAGTTCTACGTCGTGTGGCCGGTTCTGTTCGCAATCGTGGTCGCCCTGACGACGCGCTACGCGCCGCACCGCAGGCGTGGTGCGATCCTCGCGGTCCTGACCGTGGGGGTCGTCGTCTCCTTCGGAGCCTCGGCGTCGTCGACGGCCGCGGCGGGCTACTACTGGACGCATCTACGCCTGTGGCAGATGGGCGCCGGCGCCCTCGTGGCGTTCGCCATGAGCCCGAAGTCGTCGCTGTCGGTGTCACTACCCCGACGGTGGTCGGCGGTCGCGGCGGCCACCGGCCTCGCTGTGATCGTCGCGGCGGCGCTGCTCGTCGACGAGTCCACACGCTGGCCCGGCACGTGGGCCCTGGTTCCGACGATGGGGACGGTTCTGATCATCGTGTCGGGTGGGCGGGGCTCGACCGTCCACGACGCGCTCGGCTCGCGGCTCCCGGTCGCAATCGGACGGAACTCCTATGGCTGGTACCTGTGGCACTGGCCTGCGATAGGGATCGCGATCCTCTGGAACCGCCGCGGGGGTGGCCCACTCGACGAGAACCTCGTGAAGGCCCTCGCAGCTGCTGGTTCGCTCGCCCTCGCGGTCGTGACGCGGCGACTCGTGGAGGACCCCGTCCGCCACGCTCGCGGACTCGCTTCGCGGCGCGCGAGCCTGACGCTGGGGGGCGCGGCGATGGTCCTGCCCCTGCTCACGCTGGGTGTCGTCGCGGGCTCGGTCGACACCGGCGGAGACACCGTCGTGCGCGTGGTAGATGCCGGGGACATCCGGGCCGACGGCGGCGATGGCCCGGGTCCCCCGCGCGCCGCCGACGCTGCAGCGGCCACGGCCGGTCCGATACCGCAGCGACCCGACGGCCCGTTCGCGATGACCCCGCGCGACGCCGCCGACGACCGCGATGCCTGCGGGCACCTCGACTGGTCCGGCGACGAGCCGCAGTGGTGCGAGCTGGGTGACCCCGATGGTTCCGTCGTCGTGGCGGTGATCGGCGACAGCCACGCACTGAACTGGCAACAGGCCCTCGCCGGCATCGCACGGGCCCGCTCGTGGCGCCTCATCTCGAGCACGAAGAGTGCCTGTGCGCCCTACATCGGGCTTCCGCCGCAGTGGAACAGCGGTCTGCGCGAGCCGTACCGGGACTGTGCCGCCTGGGCGCGTAACGTCATGGACGACCTGGCCGAGATCGAGCCCGATCTCGTCGTGTTCACCCACATCTCCTTCCACGCCGTCGGTCTGCTCGACGAGCAGGGCCGTGAGGTCGACGACGCCGACCCCGCATCGGCGGATCTGTGGTCCGCAGCGAGCCGGGCGACCTACGAGCGTCTGTTGGACGTCGCAGGTGACGTCGTCGTGATCCTCGACACGCCCCGCTCCGTCTCGGTGGATCCCGACGGGACGCGCCACGACGTCGACGTACCCGAGTGCCTGTCGGCGAACCTCGCGGATCCCTCGGCGTGTTCGTTCGCGGTGACGCCTCTGGCCGGTCTCGACCGCATCATCGACGCGGCCGCCTCCACGTCGGGCCTCGCCGTGATCGACGGCGCGGACATCGTCTGTCCCGGCGGACGGTGCGCCGCTGTCACCGCAGCGGGCATCGTGACCTACAAGGACGTCCACCACCTCACGGACACCTACTCGGCCTGGCTCGCCCCCGATCTGGCGGTGGCCATCGACGAGGCCCTCGTAGCGGCACCGCCGCGATGATCCCGCGACCCCGACGATTTGCTCCGATCGGCTATCGGCCGACCGTCGCAGCTGGATAGGGTCGACGGCGATCCGACGATGACCACGACCCCTTCCGACGACCTCCGCCGTTCCCTCGAGGACCTGACCGCGCGCGACGCCTTCGTCGCCCGCCACATCGGTCCCGACGAAACCGAGATCTCGCGAATGCTGGAGGTCGTAGGTGCCGCGTCGCTCGAAGCGCTCAGCGACGCGGTGGTGCCGCCGGCCATCCGGAGCGCCCGCGAACTCGATCTGCCACCGGCCATCGACGAGGTCGCGGCGCTGGATGCCCTGCGGGCCATCGCCGGGACCAACGAGGTGGTCAGGCCGCTCATCGGCATGGGCTACCACGACACCGTGACGCCGCCCGTGCTGCGGCGCATGATCCTGGAGAACCCGTCGTGGTACACGGCCTACACGCCGTACCAGCCCGAGATATCCCAGGGGCGTCTCGAGCTGCTTCTCGCCTTCCAGACGATGGTGGCGGACCTGACCGGCAGGGAACTCGCCAATGCATCGCTGCTCGACGAATCCACCGCCGCGGCGGAGGCCATGACACTCCTGCGCCGTGTCCACAGTGATGCACCCGGCGAACGGTTCGTGGTGGACGAGGCATGCCACCCCCAGACGATCGCCGTCGTCGCGACGCGCGCCGAGCCACTCGGTATCGAGATCGTCGTGGCCGATCCCGCCGAACCGGTCGACGGGGCATTCGGAGTCCTCGTCCAGCAGCCGACCACGACCGGCGAGCTTCGCGACCTCGCTCCGCTCGTCGCCGCCGCCCATGAGCGGGGCGCACTCGTGGCCGCAGCGGTCGACCTGCTCGCCTGTTGCGTCGTGACTCCGCCCGGTGACCACGACGTGGACGTCGTGGTCGCGTCTACGCAGCGTTTCGGCGTGCCCCTCGGCTTCGGTGGCCCGCACGCAGCCGCCATCGCCGTCCGCGACGAGTACCAACGTGCGCTCCCCGGCAGGCTCGTGGGCGTCTCGCGCGACGTCGACGACCGACCCGCGCTACGCCTGGCTCTGCAGACACGTGAGCAGCACATCCGCCGCCAGAAGGCCACGAGCAACATCTGTACGGCCCAGGTCCTGTTGGCGGTCCTCGCGGCCGCGTACGGTGCGTACCACGGCCCGAACGGCCTCCGGAGAATCGCGTCGCGGGTCCACCGTCTCGCGGCGGTCATGGCCGACGGCGCGCGCCGCCAAGGGGTGAGACTCCGCCACGAGGCGTTCTTCGACACCGTCGCGTTCGAGGTGGCCGGCCGCGCCGACGCGGTGGTGGCCTCCGCCGTCGAGCAGGGTTACGACATCCGGCGCGTCGACGCCGACACGGTCGCCGTCGCCCTCGACGAGACCTCCGACGCCGCGACGGTGACCGCCATCTGGCGTGCGCTCGGGCTCGCCCTCGACGAGACCGACGTCGCCGAGTTGGACGAGGGCCGACCAGAAGCGCTCGGTCGCCTCGCCCGCAGCAGTCCGTTCATGACGAGCCCCGTCTTCGCAGAGCACCGCTCCGAGACCGCCATGTTGCGGTGGCTGCGGCGCCTGAGCGACCGGGATCTCGCCCTGGACCGCACGATGATCCCCCTCGGTTCGTGCACCATGAAGCTGAACGCCGCTGCCGAGATGGAACCGATCTCCTGGCCGGCATTCGCGAACATCCATCCGTTCGCTCCGGACTCACGCAGCGTCGGCTACCGGCGCATCTTCGCCGATCTCGAGTCCTGGCTCGCTGAGATCACCGGCTACGACGCCGTCTCCCTGCAGCCGAACGCCGGATCCCAGGGAGAACTCGCCGGCCTGCTGGCGATCCGGGGGTACCACCGCTCGCGCGGCGACGCACAGCGCCGGATCTGCCTCATCCCGAGCTCGGCCCACGGCACCAACGCCGCTAGCGCGGTGATGGCCGGCATGGACGTCACCGTCGTCGACTGCGACGAGGCCGGCAACGTGGACATCACCGACCTGAGAGCCAGGGCGACGGAGGCCGGGGACGAGTTGGCGGCACTGATGGTGACCTATCCGTCGACCCACGGCGTCTTCGAGCCCGGCATCGTCGAGGTCTGCGAGATCGTCCACGCCAACGGCGGACAGGTCTACCTCGACGGTGCGAACCTCAATGCGCTGGTGGGGCTCGCCCGGCCCGGCGAGTTCGGGGCGGACGTGTCGCACCTGAACCTGCACAAGACGTTCTGCATCCCCCACGGTGGAGGCGGTCCGGGGGTCGGTCCTGTCGCGGCGAAGGCCCACCTGGCCCCCCACCTCCCGAACCACCCTCTCGTCGCCGATGCCGGGCCCCGATCGGGCCCCGGCCCCGTGTCCGCCGCCCCCTGGGGGTCGGCGGGCATCCTGCCCATCCCGTGGATGTATCTGGCCATGATGGGCCCGCAGGGCCTGACCCGGGCGACCCGGGTGGCGATTCTCGCCGCCAACTACGTCGCCGAACGCCTCGACGCGTACTTCCCCGTCCTGTACCGGGGGGTGTCGGGCCGCGTCGCCCACGAGTGCATCATCGACCTGCGCCCGGTACGCGACGAGACCGGGGTCACCGTGGCCGACGTGGCCAAGCGCCTGATGGACGCCGGGATCCACGCGCCGACGGTGTCGTTCCCGGTCGCGGGAACGATGATGGTGGAGCCGACCGAGTCCGAGTCGCTCGCCGACATCGACCGGTTCTGCGACGTGATGATCGCCATCCGCGCGGAGATCGACGGGATCGTCGACGGGCGATGGTCCCTCGAGGACAGTCCCCTGCGCCGGGCGCCACACACGGTCGCCGATCTGAGCGCCGAGAAGTGGGACCGCCCGTACCCGCGCTCGATCGCGACCTACGGCCCCGCGGAACTGTCCGACGGGACGTACAGGGCCCCGGTCGGACGGATCGACGAGGCATGGGGCGACCGCAATCTCGCCTGCGACTGCCCGTCGCTCGACTCCTACCGCGACGCGTCACCGAGCTCCCACCGATAGCGTCCGGAGCCGTGCCAGGACTCCGTCGGATCGACCATCTCGCTGTCGCCATCCCCGCCTACAACGAGGCGGACGGGATCGCGGGCTTCCTGTCCGAGCTCGCGGATGCCCTGGCTGGCGAGGCGGGACGCGTCTCGCTGGTGGTGGCCGACGACGTGTCGACCGATGACACGCTCCATGTGGTTCGCGGTGTCTCCGGTCTTCCGTCGGGAGTCGAGATCATCGTCGACGAAGGCGCCGTCAACGGCGGTCACGGTCCCACCGTGGTGCGCGCCTACCGCCGCTGCCTGGAGCTCGGAGCGGATGTGGTCGCCCAGGTCGATGGCGACGGCCAGTTCGAGGCGGATGACTTCGCCCCCCTACTGGCAGCGGTGCGTGCCGGCGCCGACGTGGCCACAGGCCGACGCGTCGCACGGGTGGACCCGTGGTTCCGGGTGGTGCTCAGCCGTCTCCTGGTCGTCCTCAGCCGGCTCGCCTTCGGGGCCCGACGCGCCGACGTCAACTGCCCCTTCCGGGTCTACCGGGCACCGGTTCTCGCCGACCTCCTCGGCGATGTCGACACGGACGCGCTGGTGCCCCACGTCCTGTTGACGATGCTCGAGGCGCGCTCCGGTGTCGCCCACGTCGAGATCGAAGTCCGCCACCGGGTGCGCCGCGGCGAGGAGGCGACGGGGACGATGTGGCAGGGAGGCGCCGCCGTATGGCGCCTCGCCCGCTTCGCCGGTAGGGCTCTGCGCGAAGTTCTGCGGTTCCGTCTCACCCTTCGCCGCGCCGGCTGAGCGACGCCGGCCTCAGGGCATGAAGAGCGACAACAGGGGATCCGCCGCCCTCAGGGCATGAAGAGCAGCGGGTCGACGGGGGCGCCTGCGACGCGCACCTCGAAGTGCAGGTGCGGTCCGGTCGACAGGCCCGTCGAGCCGATCGATCCGATCCGCTCACCCGTGCTGACGCTCTGGCCCGTGGAGACGAACAGCTCTGACTGGTGGCCGTAGAGGGTCGCGACACCGTCACCGTGGTCGATGATGACCGCGTTGCCGTAGCCGCCGTTCCACCCGGCGGAGATCACGACGCCGCCCTTGCTCGCCCATATGGGGCTTCCGAATCCCCCGCCCATGTCGATGCCGTTGTGCATCCGGTAGTAGCCGAGGATCGGGTGGAGTCGTTGTCCGAATCCCGAGCTGATCCCGCCGGCGGTCGGGTAGACGAATCCCTGGGTCGACACGGCGCTGAGATCCGGGACGAACGTTCCGTTGGCTCTGGCCGAGGCCGCCGCAGCCGCCGCGGCCTGGGCTGCCTGGGTCTGGACGATGAAGCTGCTGAGGCGCGCCTCCTCAGCCTCGAAGGCGCTGAGCTCCTCCTCCCACACCGCGATCCTGGCGTCGAGCTCGGCCTTGATCTCGGCCTGGCGGGCTTCCTGCTCGGTGAGTTCCGCGAGCTCGACGGCGAGCTCCGCCTCGGTGCGCTCGATCCGGGCGATCAACTCGTCGACGGACGCGAGCGCGGCATCGTGTTCGTCGGTGGCGACCCGGAGCTGCTCGAGCACCTCCGTGGCGGAATCGGAGACGGCGTCGAGCATGGCCAGGCGGGTGGCGGCCTCGTTGACGGAGTCGGCCGAAAGGACGAACTCCGTGCGCTGACGGTCCCCGGCGGTCAGGTATGCCTCCACCGCGACGATCCGGGCCTGCTCGCGCAGCGTCTCGAGATCCACCGCCCCCCATTCCAGGGCGATCTCGACCTGGCGCTGCTCGGTGCGGGCCTGATCGAGCTCGAGTTGTACCGCCTCGACCCGTGCACGCTGGAGCTCGACGAGTTCGTTCGCCGCGGCGAGCGCCGCGACGACATCGTCGTCATAGGCCTCGAGGAGTTCGATCCGGACCTCGGCATCGAGTTGGGCGTTGCGGGCGTCCTCGCGGAGCTCCTCAGCCTCGTCGATCGACTCCTGCGCGAGGAGGGGCGCGCCGACAGCGGAGAGCACAGCCGCGGCGAGTACGGCCCCCGCGGCGCGGGCTGCGAGTGATCGCATGGAGGTCCTGTTGCTCATGTCAACGCCTGGGGCTGGTGTGGAGATTGTGATCGTAGCAACCCGGCCCCCGACAGAGGTACCCCGGGGGGAGCTGGACACCACACTCGCCCGACGATAGACGGCCGTGTCCTGCGGCGAAGGGCGCCGCAGCCTTAGCCTGAGACCGCAGTGCACGACGACGACCATCCGCCGGGCGATCAGGACGACGCGCCACCCCCGCCACCCCCGATTCTGCGGGGCGGCCGGGACGTGGAGGGCTCACCTCCGCCGCCGCCGCCACCCATCGTCGCGCCATCCGACGACGAGCCCTTCGACAGCGTTCCACACGCGCCGGAGCGAAGGCGGCGTCGGTGGGTCTGGTGGGCCGCAGCCGCCGCCGCCGTGACGGTGCTCATCGTCGGCGCCTTTTCGATCTGGGCCCTGGTGCTGTGGGGCCGCATCGACCGGGTCGACGTCTCCGAGTCACTCGCGCCCGCGAGCGGCGGGGGCACCAACTACCTGGTGGTCGGGACCGACTCCCGCGACGGGATCTCCGCCGACAACCCCAACGCGGGGGTGATCCTCGGTGACGGGACCGTGAGCGGTGAACGCACGGACACCGTCGTCGTTCTGCGGGTCGGTGGGGCTCAGGGAACCATGATGATGGCCCTGCCACGCGACCTGTGGTTGCCGATAGACGGCGGAGCCGAGCAACGCATCAACACAGCTTTCGCGGGAGGACCGGCCGCACTCATCAGGACGGTTCAGGGAAGCCTCGGGATTCCGATCCAGCACTACGTCGAGGTCGACTTCTCCGGGTTCCTCGGCCTCGTCGACGCCCTCGGCGGTATCACGATCCCCTTCGAGAACCCCGCCTACGACCCCGCCTCGGGTCTGAGCGTCGCGCAGACCGGCCCTGTGCATCTCGACGCCGACCAGGCACTGGCCTATGTACGGTCCCGCGGCTACACCGAGGTGATAGACGGTCGCGACGTCGTCGACGGTTCCGGCGACCTCGGCCGCGTACAGCGCCAGCAGACCTTCCTGCGGGCCGTCTTCGACGAGATCGGCGGGACTCGCAACCCCTTCACCCTGCTCGGAATCCTCGACGCGCTCGCCGGCAACATCCGACTCGACGACGACCTGGGCCTGCGTGACGCGTTCGGCCTGGCGCGCCGGCTGCGCGGGCTCGACCCCGAGACCGTAGAGCTCCCGACCTTCCCGTTCACCACCTCGGGCGGCGCGGCGGTGCTCGGTCTGGACGCCGGGGCCGACGAGGTGCTGGGCCGCTTCCGCTGACGCGAACGGACACGCCTGACGCGCCCGGCTCGGGGCGACAATGGGAGTGGTCACTCCTACAATCGTGGCGTGCGCTACCGCGTCGACGAGTTGGCCGCCGAGGCCGACTGCTCTGTGGACACCATCCGCTTCTACCAGAAGCGCGATCTCCTCCCACCGCCGCTGCGTGAAGGTCGCGTCGCGTGGTACGAGCCCGATCACCTGACACGCCTGCGACGGATACGGCGCCTCGCTGCAGCCGGATTCACCCTCGACCAGATCCGAACCCTCGACGACGGCGCGGACCCGGTGCTCGACGTGTTGACCCGACTCGCCGGTACCGAGACGGCGAGCCTGAGCCGGTCCGATCTCGGCGCAGCTTCGGGAGTGAGCGACGAGGTGGTCGATCTCGTGGTCGATTCCGGCCTGATCACGGCCGCCGGCCGGGACCCCGAGCGTTTCACGCCCGACGTCGTCGACATGTTGCGCGCCGGTGGAGCTCTGCTCGCCGCGGGCATCGACGCCGAGGCCCTGGCCCACCTCGCGCTGCGCCACGCCGGCCACGTCACCGAGCTGAGCCGTGAGGCCGTCGGACTGTTCCGCCGCTCGCTCGGTGGCGACCGCGACGCCGCTGCCACCGACGTGGAGCGCCTCGTCCCCCTGGCCGTGAGTCTGGTCGCCCACCATTTCAACGCGAGCCTGCTGCGCGAGGCACTCGGCCAGGCCACCGGCGGCGACACGCCCGGGGAGGGTGTGCGATGAGCCCCGCGACGACGAGCACCAGACTGGTGGCCCCCGGGGCCACAAAGGTGCAGATGGCGGCGACGGTCGACCCCTGGCGCCTCTTCGCCGACGCTCCCGGGGATCGCGCCGTGCTGTGGCGCGAACCGGGCACCGCCACCGTCACCGTCGGAATCGGAGCCGCCGCGGAGATCACCAGCCACTCCCCCGCCGTTCGTTTCGCCGAGGTCGCCGCTGGCCTGTCCTCGACGACCGGCGCCGACAGCGGAAGCGATCGCTGGTTCGGCGGCTTCTCCTTCGACTGCGGCGAGACCCCCGACGATCTCTGGGCGGACCATCCGTGCGGTGCGCTCACACTGCCCGTCTTCACGTTCGACATCGATCCCACCGCCACGACGACCTGCATCGTGCGCGGCGGCGACGCGGACGCCGCGCACCACCTCGTCGCAGCAATCGACCCGCCCATGGCGAGGCGTGGGACCGGGGCGGCGCGGGCGGTCGAGGAGGACCGCGAGGCGTACACGAACCTGGTGACGACCGCACTGGGCGAGATCAGCGCACATCGTCTCGAGAAGGTGGTCCTCGCGCGCCGCCGCACCCACCACGGTCCGGTGGACGTCGCGGAGGTGCTCGCGGGGCTCGCCGCCCGCCAGCCGTCCTGTGCGATCTTCGCCTTCCGGCGCGGACCACGGGTCTTCCTCGGAGCGAGCCCTGAGCTGCTTCTCGCCCATGACGGCGCCGGACACGTCACCTCGGCAGCCGTCGCCGGCTCGCGATCGCGAGGTCGCGATGACGCGGACGACACGCTGATGGCGGCCGAACTCGCCGCCGATCCGAAAGAGGTCGCCGAGCACGCCTACGTGGTCGACGATCTGCGGCGCCAACTCGCCGCCGCCGGTGTTCGTCTCGACCCGCCAGCCGTGGCGGAGATCCGGCGCCTTCCCGGAATCCAGCACCTGTACACCCCGGTATCCGGTTCGCTGGACCCCGACTCACGCCACGTGATCGAGATCCTCGGGGCACTCCACCCGAGCCCCGCCGTGTGCGGCACGCCGACCGCGGCCGCCCGCCGCTTCATCAGGGACCACGAGGGACTGGACCGCGGCTGGTACGCGGGGCCGGTCGGCTGGATCGACGGACGGGGCGCGGCTTCGTTCCACGTCGGTCTGCGCAGCGGGGTGATCGACCCCGGCGTCGGTGTCACCCATCTCTTCGCGGGGGCGGGGATCGTCGCCGGCTCACAACCCGGCTCAGAACTCACCGAGACCGACGTGAAGCTCGACGCGCTCGGTACGGCTCTCGGTTCGTGACGGGCCTGACGTCCGCCCGCGCCCTCGTCGCAGGACTGGTCCGCGAGGGTGTGGGCGATCTGGTCGTGTCCCCCGGCTCGCGGTCGGCCCTGTTGGCGATCGCCGCGGACGCGCGCGCCGACGCCCGGGTCACCGTGCACCTCGACGAACGCTCCGCCGGCTTCTTCGCGGTCGGCCTGGCCAGTGCGGCGCGGCGCCCGGTCGCGTTGATCTGCACGTCCGGTTCGGCCGCCGCCAACTACCTGCCGGCGGTGGTCGAAGCACATCACCGTGGCATCCCCCTCGTCGTGGTGACCGCGGACCGGCCCCCCGAACTGCGTGACTGGGGCGCCGGCCAGACGATCGACCAGATCGGGCTCTACGGCCGTCATGTCCGCTGGTTCGCCGAGTTGCCCGTCGCCGGTGAGGCCGGCCCGGGATGGTTCGAACGAACGGGTCGGCGCGCCGTCGCGGTGGCCTCCGGGATCCGGCCGGGCCCCGTCCACCTCAACGCTCCTTTCCGTGACCCGTTGCACCCCGACGGGGAGGTGGAGCCGACCGCTGAGCACTTCTCTGCGCCCTCGGCCCGCACCCGCGGTGCCGACGCCGCGGACATCGACCTCCTGGTGGCCCTGGCCGAGCGGCCCCGCGGCATGCTCGTCGTCGGCCCGGCCGACCTCGACGCCCACGCGGCGGTCGCGATACGCCGGTTCTCGGCGAAGACCGGCTGGCCGGTGATCGCCGACGTCGGCAGCGGCGTGCTCCCCGGAGACGGCGCAGCGGTTCTCGGCTCCGGCGACCACCTCTTCGCGCACCGACCAGATTCCATCGATGTGATCGTCCGGATCGGTCCTGCGCCGACCAGCAAGGCCCTGAACACGTGGATGGCGGACCGACCCGCCGACGAGGTCGTCCTCGTCGGCGACGGCGGCCGTTGGGACGAGCCGTCGTTCACCTTCACCGCCGCCCTCGATGCGGCACCCGGGGCGCTCTTCGACGTCGCGACCACCCGGGTCGACGAGTCAGCCGACCGGACCTGGAGTGATCACTGGAGGTCCATCAGCGCCGCCGCTGACACGGCCCGCCGAAGCGCACTGGCGGACGGCGTCTTCGGGGAGCCGGAGATCGCTGCGACGGTCGGTCGCGCCATGGGCCACGACGGCGTGCTGTGGCTGTCCAGTTCCATGCCCATTCGCGACGCCGACACGTTCCTCGCGATCGGCGACCGCCCCGGACGGGTCCTGGCCAACCGCGGCGCCAACGGGATCGACGGCATCGTGTCGAGCGCACTCGGCGCGGCCGCTGCCGACGTTGGCCCTGTCGTCGCACTCCTCGGCGACCTCGCCCTCCTGCACGACCTGGGTGGTCTGCTCGCGGGACCTCGCCTCGGGCTGTCCGCCACCTTCGTCGTCCCGAACAACGACGGCGGTGGGATCTTCTCGCTCCTCCCGATCGCGGACAGCCTTCCGGCCGACTCCTTCGGGAGACTGTTCCACGCCCCTCACGGCGTGGACCTCGCCGCCATCGGAGCCTTCCCGGGCATCAACCACACCCGGGTCGGCGACGCGGACGGCCTCGTGGCAGCGCTCCACGGTGCCCGTTCCACCGGCGGCATCCATGTCGTGGAGGTGCCGGTCGACACGGCCGTCGCCGTGCGGCGCAGGCGCGCCGCGATGGCCGCGGTGACAGCCGCGACCACTCCACCGTGAGCCGCGAGATACGCGTCGAGATCGACGGTGTGGAGCTCCGCTCACGACTCGATCCGCCCGGTCACGGCGGGCCGGTGGTCGTCCTGCTCCACGGCTTCACCGGTTCGGCGGCTGCCATGGAGCCGCTCGCGGTACCTCTCCGTCGCACACACCGGGTGCTGAGTGTCGACCTCGTGGGGCACGGCGGATCCGCCGTGCCCGACGACACCTCGGCCTATTCGACCGAAGCGGTGGCGCGTCACCTGGTCGGCCTGTTCGAGGCACTCGAACTCGGCGACGTCGTCCTCGTCGGCTACTCGATGGGCGGGAGGATTGCGCTGACGCTCGCGTGCAGCCGGCCCGACCTCGTCGCGGGACTCGTCACCATCGGCGCCACGGCGGGTCTCACCGATCCGCTCGCCCGTGCGGAACGGCGGGCGTCGGACGCAGCTCTGGCCGACGACATCGAAAGAGACGGGCTCGAGGCCTTCGTCGACCGGTGGATGGCACTGCCGCTGTTCGCGACCCAGGCCTCACTCGGACCGCAGGCCCTGGCGCGGATCCGGGACCAGAAGCTCCTCAATTCTCCGGAGGGTCTCGCGCGGAGCCTCCGGGGAGGCGGTACCGGCTCTATGGCGCCGCTGCACGACCGCCTCGCCCGGTTGGACACGCCGGCCCTGTTCCTGGCGGGTGGGCTCGATGCGAAGTACCGGGCGATCGCACACGAACTCGCCCAGCTCACCCCGGCCGGCGAGGCACGCGTGATCGACCGGGCCGGGCACGCCGCCCACCTCGAGCGCCCGGTCGACGTGGCCCGCTCCGTAGCCACTTTCGTCGCTTCGTTGTGACAGTCTTCGCACCATGATCGAGGCCGAGGTCCACGAGATCACCGTCCGCCTCAGCCGGCCGCTGACGACGACGCTCGGCTCCCACGACGCGCTCGACGGCGTGATCGTCTCCTTCGACGACGGTCGCGATCGCGGCTGGGGGGAGGCGACACCGGTTCCCGGCTTCGGCGTCCACCGTGCGCCTGCGATCGCAGCGCATCTGGAGACCCTGGCCGTCGACGTGGCACTCAACCCGGAAGACCCCGAGTCGCTTCTCGCGGCGGTCATGAACCGCTTCGACGACGTCGCGGCCGCCCGGTTCGCGGCGACCGGTGCCCTCCTGGACCTGCTGGCCCGGCGGTCGCGGCGGTGCCTCAGCGCGGAGGTGGCCGCCCGCCTCGATGTCCCCTACCGCCGTGCGGTCGCCTCCGGCGCACTGTTGTCAGGCGACGAGCCCGAGGAGGTCGGCGCCGCGGCGGAACTCGCCGTCGCCGACGGCTTCGACACCGTGAAACTCAAGGTCGGCGCTGCGACGCTGGCGGACGACGTCTCGCGCGTGGCGGCCGTGCGCTCCGCCGTCGGCTCGGACGTGCGAATCCGTCTCGACGCCAACGGAGCCTGGGACCTCGAGATGGCGCGCACGGCGGTCGATGCACTCGGCCCCTTCGGCATCGACCTCCTCGAGGAGCCCACATCCGGGCTGCGCGCGCTCGAAGAGGTGGCCGCCCTGGTCGAGGTGCCCGTCGCCGTGGACGAGTCGATAGAGGATCTCAGCGACCTGCGCCGGGCGGCGGACGCGGCACCCGCCGTGATCGTGAAGCCGGCCAGACTCGGCGACCTGGTGAGTGTCACCCGCGCGACCCTCGCCCTGCGGGCTCCCGGGACGCGGATCGTGGTCACGTCGCTGCTGGACGGCGCGGTGGCCCGGGCGACCGCCGCCGTGGTGGCCGCCGTCGCGGGCGCGGAGGGTGAGCGCCACGGCCTTTCGACCGGGCGACTCCTGGCCGCCGACGTGACCGACCCCCCCTGGGGGCTGTCACCCACCGTTCGAGTCGACGAGGGCTCCGGAATCGGTTTCGATCCCGACCTGTAAGCGCCCGGACCCGACCGTTCTCCGGCCGAGATCGAATACTGCCGACATCCATCTTGCGATCGTGTTACAATCGCAAGCCAGGTAACGGGATTCGCACGACAACCGCCGCGCGGAACACATGATGGCCGTTGCGGGTTGGCGACGATGACCGGGATTCGATAGGACGAGCTATGGGCGTAGGCGAAACGAGCCAGACGTGTGAGACGTCGGCCGAAGGTGCAGACACTGCCGCCCAACCGGCTCCCGGCGGCTTCTGGGCGTACCTGCGACCAGCGCTGTTCCCCCATCGCACCTCGGAGTCCAACGCTCCCTGGCGCGGCCTCGTCGGGCAGATCGTGCTCGTCGCGATGGGCCTGCTCTTCTACCTCGGCGTTCGTGCCTTCACCCAGGGGGCCGAATCACTCGCGTTCGACAACGCCCGGCGCCTCCTGGAGTGGGAACACGAACTCGGCATCGCCTGGGAACAACGCGCACAGAACCTGATACTCGACAGCCAGACGTGGATCGACTTCTGGAACGTCGTCTACGTCTGGGGTTACTGGACGGTGCTGATCGGCTCGCTCGCCGGGCTCTACCGCTTCTCCAGGAAGCACTACGTCATGTTGCGAAACGCGCTGTTCGTGTCCGGCGGCATCGGTCTCGTGATCTTCGCTTTCTTCCCTGTCGCTCCCCCACGCTTCCTCGACGGATTCACGGACACCGTCAGCGATGCGTCCCGCTCGAGCCTCATCGGACATCCGTCGGGGCTGATCAACAAGTTCGCGGCGATGCCGAGCTTCCATGTGGGCTGGCTGGTCATCGTCGGCGTCGTCCTCGCACAGGCGTCGCCGTGGATCGTGCTCAAGATCGCCGCTGTGGTTCCGGCCCTGCTCATGGCACTGGCGGTGGTGTTCACCGGCAACCACTTCATCGTGGACGCCATCGCCGGCAGCGCCGTTTCGCTTCTCGGCCTCTACATTGCGCACCGCATCATGAAGCGGGTCGAGCGCGACGCTGCGGACGAGACGTCCAGACGCGTGGCCTGTACCTGAGCGCGCCCGCTCGCCCGGCTCAGCCGATGTCGGAGCCGTACATGTGTCCGAGTGGGTCGGCGATCAACTCGATGCGCTCGCCATCCGGACCGGCCGTGTAGAGCGACGTTCCGCTTTCCAGCATGTAGTCGATTCCCGCATCGTCGAGGCGCGCCCGGGCCGCATCCCATTCCTCTGGATCCATCGAGATGGCGAGGTGGTGGTGGCCGCCCAGGACCTCGGCGTACTCGCCGAGATCCAGGCCGGGGAAGTCGAAGAACGCGAGCGCGTTGCCGTTGCCGATGTCGAAGAAGAAGTGCGTGGATCCCTGGTAGTCCCGGTTCTCGAACAACTCGGTCAGGGGGAACCCGAGAAGCTCCTGATAGAAGCGGATCGTCGCTTCGACGTCGCTGGAGATCAGCGCCTGGTGGTGCACACCCCGGGCGCTGGAAGCCGGCCGCTGAGAGCGGGGCCGCAGGTGGGCGGCCCGGAGGCGCTCCCACTCGTCATCACGGGACGGCTGTGCGGTGGTGTCTGTCATCGGTTCTGCTCTCCATGTCTCATGTCTCGTGCGCACGGTTCAACGTCGGGCCTCGGCGTCACTGGACCACAGCAGGATCTCACTGCTCCCGGACGCCGTCACGTCGAGACCGGTCGCCGATGTCAGCCGCACGGCATCTCCTTCGGCGAGCATCGTCTCACCGACCGTGACGGCACCGCGGGCGACGAAGAGGTGCACGTAGGGGTCCTCGGGCACGGCGAACGTGTCGCCGGCGGTCATCCGAGCGGCCCGTAGCGTCGCGCCCGACTGGTTGATGTGAACGCCCTCGGTGTCGCCTTCACCCGAGGCCACCGTGACGAGACCCCCGGCATCGAGGCGGTCGGTGAGATCGACCTGTTCGTATCCGCTCTCCAGGCCCGTTCGGTCCGGCACCACCCACATCTGCAGGAAGTGCACGGGCTCGGTGGCGGAATGGTTCATCTCGGAGTGGACGATGCCCGTCCCCGCCGACATCCGTTGTGCGTGGCCCGGCACGATGACACCGGTGTTGCCCGCACTGTCGGCATGCTCGAGCGCGCCCTCGAGCACCCAGGTGACGATCTCCATGTCCCGGTGGGGATGCGCTCCGAATCCGCCGCCGGGAGCGACACGGTCGTCGTTGGAGACGATGAGAAGCCCGTGGCCGGTGTTCCCCGGATCCCAGTGGCCGCCGAAGCTGAAGCTGTGCCACGAGTCGAGCCACCCCATGTCGGTGTGGAAGCGGTCCCTGGCCCGCCTGACGTCGATGGTCGCTGTGGACATGTCGAATCCTCTCGTCGTGCCGTCCGGGGGCATCTGGTGATCCGCCGGACGACGACATCCTCTGACACCATGCCCAACCGTTGCAAGTGCAATGATATTTCCCTACCGTGACGTCATGACACGCCCGGACCCGGCGACGCTCACGGCCTGGCGCTCCCTGTTGGAGGCGCACCGGGGCGCGACGACGGCGCTCGACGAAGAGCTGAGGGCGGCCCACGACCTGCCCCTCGAGTGGTATGACGTGCTTTTCCAGCTCCACGAACACGGTGGGCGTCTGCGCATGGGTGATCTCGCGGACCGTCTCCTCGTCTCGCGCTCGAACTGCACCCGCCTCGTCGACCGCATGGACCGTGCCGGGCTCGTCGCGCGCGAGGACGACCCCGGCGACCGGCGCGGCCGGCTCGCGGTCCTCACCCCGGCGGGGCGGCGTCGTTTCCGCCGCGCCGCGCCCACACATCTCGCTGGCATCGCGCGCCACATCGGCGCACCCCTCGCGGCGATCGGGACGGCCCCGGACATCCTCGGCCGGGCCCTGGGGGCGATCGCCGCGGCTGCCGCGACCCGAGATGACTAGGCCGGGCGGTGCGCCCGCACGAAGGTGTCCAGGGCGATCCGCTCGCCTTCGGCTGTGTCAACCGGCCGTTCGACGACGAGCGCCGTTTCCACCTCGAGCCCGTTGATCGCAGCCACCACGCTCTGGGGCGTGGGCAACACCGAGATGTCGCCCGGTCCCCCGTAGCCGGATTCGAGGTTGGACCGGTCGTGGGCCACGAGCAGGAACGTTCCACCGGGAGCGACGGCCTCCGCCGCCATCGCGAGGACGGTCGCCATCTCCTCCGCCGGCAACTGGAGGTAGAAGATGACGACCAGATCGAAGGGCGCACCGGGCCGCCATACGGTGATGTCGGCGACCTGCCAGTCGACGGTGATGCCGCGCTCGTCGCCGAAGCGCCGACCCTTGTCGACCCCCGCCTCGGAGAAGTCGACGCCCGTGACGTCCCAGCCCTGCTCGGCGAGCCACAGCGCGTTGCGTCCCTCTCCACATGCGAGGTCGAGCGCCCGCCCGGGCGCGAGACCCGCGACCTCGGTCGGGAGGAACGCGTTCGGGCCCTCGCTCCAGACGAGCTCGGTGGACCCGTAGCGTTCGTTCCACGCCGTGCGGTCCATCTCAGTCCGCCTCGGAGTGGGTGACCGGTGGCTCCCCCATCCACTCGCGCAGCGTGTTCTTGAGCTTCGTGTGCTGGATGAAGAGGTCGTGCTCAGGGGGGAGGTCACCAGTGGTCTGTGGTGACTTGAAATAGAAACTCAGCCACTCCTGGATCCCCGACTGTCCGGCGCGGGCAGCCAGGTCGAGGAACAGGGCGAGGTCGAGCACGATCGGTGCGGCGAGGATGGAGTCACGACACAGGAAGTTGACCTTGATCTGCATCGGGTAGCCCATCCACCCGAAGATGTCGATGTTGTCCCACCCCTCCTTGTTGTCGCCCCGGGGCGGGTAGTAGTTGATCCGCACGACGTGTGAGATGTCGCCGTAGAGGTCGTCGTACACCTCGGGCTGCAGGATGGTGTCGAGGACGCCGAGCTTCGACATCTCCTTGGTCTTGAAGTTCTCCGGATCGTCGAGGACCTCACCGTCGCGGTTTCCCAGGATGTTGGTCGAGTACCAACCCTCGAGGCCCAGCATCCGCGTCTTGAGGCCGGGAGCGATCATCGTCTTCATCAGGGTCTGGCCGGTCTTGAAGTCCTTACCGCAGATGGGCACACCTCGCCGCTGTGCCAGTTCCAGCATGCAGGGCAGGTCACAGCTCAGGTTCGGCGCACCGTTGGCAAAGGGAACGTCCGACGTCAGCGCCGCATAGGCGTAGATCTGACTCGGCGAGATGGCCGGATCGTCCGCACGGAGTCCGGCCTCGAACGCCTCCACGGTGGCGTGGACGTCGGTCGCCTCCTGGTAGGCCTCGGTGGACCCGCACCAGACCATGACGAGACGGGCGCAGTCGTTGTCGGTGCGGAAACGCTCGATGTCGTCGATCACGGCCAGGGCGAGGTCCCACTTCGTGGCCGCCGCCTTGACGCGGTGCCCGTCGAGCTTGGACACCCAGCGGCGGTCGAACACCGCATCCATGGCGACCACGCCCTCGAGCTCCCCTGAGATCGGGGCGAGGTCGGCGTCGGTGAGTACGCCCGCGGTGCGGGCGGCCTCTAGCGCGTTGGCCGAGATCGGGTCCCAGCCACCGAAGACGAGGTCGTCGAGTCCCGCGACGGGTACGAAGTCACGGATGAGCGGATTGCGCCCCTCACTGCGTTCACCGAGGCGGATGTGGGCCATCTGCGTCAGGGAACCCACCGCCTTGGTGTGGCCCGCGCGAGCGGACAGGACACCGGCGATGAAGGTCGAGGCGACAGCGCCCAGGCCCGGGGTCAGAACACCCAGTCGGCCGGACGCGGGAGGGATCGTGCGAGGTTCGGACATGACATGATGATAAGTCCTGCTCATCGTCCGCGCATGATTGTGAAGGATGACTTCATCAGATGACGACACCGCCCACCAAACACGGCTCCCCCGGCCAGCCGCTGCCCGACATCACCGTGCAACAACTCGCCTACCTCGACGCCGTCTCGGAGGCCTCGACGTGGGCCGAGGCGGCAGCCGGCCTCGGCGTGTCACCCTCCGCGCTGTCACAGGGACTCGCCGAACTCGAGCGGCGCGTCGGCGTCACCCTGTTCGACCGTGACGGCCGTCGGCGCGCGCTGCGCGCCGAGGCCCGGCCGGTGCTCACACACGCCCGTCGCGTACTCGCGGCGACCCACGACCTGACCGCCTGGGCGGCGGAGATCAACGAGGGACGCGCCGGACGTCTGCGGGTCGGGATGATCGACGCCGCTGCCGTCCACTGGTTCCCCGACCCTCTGCGCCAGTTCCGCGAGCAGCGGCCGGGCCTCGAGCTCAACCTCCATGTCACGTCGTCGGCATCGTTACTGGCCGGGCTCGTCCGGGGCGATCTCGATGTCGTCGTCTGTGTCGATCCGGCCACGCCCCTCGAGGGCGTCGCCACCGAAGCCGTACTCGAGGAATCCCTGGACGTCTATGCACCCGTCGATGTCAGCGCCGAGGCAGCGGACGACCCCCGACGTTGGGGTCCCTGGGTCATGTTCCCGCCCGGCGCCCACACCCGGGCGGTCATCGAGACCGCGCTCAGCGCGGCGGGAGCGCCGTTCGTCGTCGTCGCCGAGTCCCACCAGCCCGAGGTGCTGCGCGAGATGGTCGCGCTGGGCGTCGGATGGACGGTGCTACCCGAATCGGCCGACGTCGCGGGTCACCCCCGCATCCGGCGCGTCGCGGCACATCCCATCGCCAGCCGTCGAATCGTCGTCGCGCGCCGCCAGACCGGAGGCGGCGTGGCCTCCGGCGATCTGGTGGCGGCGCTCACAGAAGCGGGCCGGCGCCTGATGGCGCGGATGCCGGTGTGAGCGTCCGGCGTAACAGGACGACGGCCCACCCGCCCACCACCCATGTGTCGTGCTCCTGGACGGCGTGGTCGACGGAGTCGACCTCGGCCGTGTCCAGCTCCACGCGCCAGCTCAGCCCCCCGAGCCCGCGAGGCACCGTGAAGGTGAGCGGGTCGGCCGAGGCGTTGAACATCACGAGGTAGGAGTCGTCGGTGATCCGCTCACCTCTCGGGCCGCGGGCCGGTATCTCGAGACCGTTGAGGAACACCGTCAACGAACGCGCATAGCCCATGGTCCAGTCCTCGGGCGTCATCTCCGAGCCGTCGGGACGGAACCAACCGATGTCGTCGAGGCTGCTGCCGATGACCGGACGTCCCTCGAAGAAGCGTCGACGTCGGAAGACCGGATGTGCCTTCCGAAGGTGGATGAGCCGGCGTGTGAACTCGAGTAGCGGGCGGTCGACATCGTCCCAGTCGTACCAGGCCACGGGATTGTCCTGTACGTACGCGTTGTTGTTGCCTGCCTGCGTCCGCCCCATCTCATCGCCCCCGAGCAGCATCGGAACGCCCTGGGACAACATGAGCGTGGCGAGCATCGAGCGCACCCGGCGACGGCGCACGTCGTTCACGACGGGGTCATCGGTGGGGCCCTCGACGCCCGAGTTCCACGCCCGGTTGTCGTCGGTACCGTCGCGCCCCTGCTCCCCGTTGTCGTCGTTGCGCTTGTGCTCGTAGGTCACGAGATCGCGCAGCGTGAACCCGTCGTGGGCCGTGACGAAGTTGATGCTCGCCGAGGGACGCCGTCCGGCCTGCCCGTAGAGGTCGGAGCTCCCCGTGAACCTGTACGCGAAGTCGGCGAGTGTGGCGTCGGCGCCGCGCCAGTAATCCCGCACGCCGTCGCGGTACTCCGCGTTCCATTCCGACCACAGAGGCGGGAAGTTCCCGACCTGGTAGCCACCCTCGCCCAGGTCCCACGGTTCGGCGATCAACTTCACCGAGTTCACCACCGGGTCCTGGTGGATCAGGTCGAAGAACGACGAGAGCCGGTCCACGTCGTAGAGCCCCCGGGCGAGTGTCGATGCCAGGTCGAAACGGAAGCCGTCGACGTGCATCTCGGTCACCCAGTACCGAAGGCTGTCCATCACCATCTGCAGCACACCCGGATTACGCATGTCGAGCGTGTTGCCCGTACCGGTGAAGTCCACGTAGGTGGCGGCGTCCTCCGGATCGGTCCGGTAGTAGGACAGGTTGTCGATACCCCGGAAGCACAGAGTCGGACCGTCCAGGCCACTCTCGCCGGTGTGGTTGTAGACGACGTCCAGGATGACCTCGATACCTACCGCGTGCAGACTCCGCACGAGTGCCTTGAACTCGTTCACCTGTCCACCGGTGGTTCCGGCCGACGAGTACGCGCCGTGTGGCGCGAAGTAGCCGATCGTCGAGTAGCCCCAGTAGTTGTTCCGGCCGCGTTCGGCGAGAACGGCCTCGGTGACGAAGTGCTGGCTCGGTAGGAGTTCGACCGCAGTCACGCCCAGGTCCACGAGGTGGTCGATCACGGCGGGGTGTGCCATGCCGGCGAACGTGCCCCGCAGGGGGACCGGGACATCGGGGTGGGTCATCGTGAGACCCCGTACGTGGGTCTCGTAGATCACCGTCTGGTGCCACGGCGTCCGCGGCGGGGCGTCATCACCCCAGTCGAATGCGGAGTCCACCACCACAGAGCGCGGCACGAACGGCGCACTGTCGGACGTGTCCGCCGTGTCAGGGTCGCCCGGCGACGCGTCCCGGGTCTCGGGCCGCCACGTCCAGTCGCCATCGATGGCCCTGGCGTAGGGGTCCAACAGCAGCTTGGCCGGATTGCAGCGGTGACCCCGTGCGGGCTGCCACGGCCCTTGGACCCGGTATCCGTAGCGCTGCCCCGGGCCGACCCCGGGTAGGTAGCCGTGGTGGACGAAGGCGGTGACCTCGCCCAGCGTGTGGCGCGTCTCGTTGCCGTCGTCGTCGAAGAGGCACAGATCGACCGCCTCCGCGATCTCCGAGAAGAGCGAGAAGTTCGTACCCTCGCCGTCCCAGTGGGCGCCGAGTGGCATCGCCCGACCCGGCCAGGGCCGGCTCACGGGAGTCGGTGACCCTCGACGAGGCGCGTGTAGTACCGCTCGTCGTAGTCGCGCACCATCCGCCCGGCGGTGACGCGTGGGCCCAGGCCCACCCAACCGGAGCGCACCAACTGTGACCAGCGCGGGCCGTGGGCGCCGCCGTCGTAGAAGCCCGGGATCACCCGGGCCGTGAGGAGATCCACCAGCGCCGCGGCCTCCGCGGCGTCACGCTCGGCGAGATCGGTCAGGTACTCGAACGTGGGCACGGCGAACCCCCACGAGGCGTCGAACCACTCGGCCCACCAGCCGTCGAGCACCGAACAGTTCAACCCGCCGTTCAGCGCCGACTTCTCGCCGCTGGTTCCGCAGGCCTCCTGGGGACGACGGGGGTTGTTGAGCCACACGTCGCAGCCGGCGTACATGTCGAGTGCGACGCCGATGTCGTAGTCGGGCAGGAACGTGAACCGTCCACGGGCGGTCGCGCTGTGCGAGAAGCGGACGATCTCGTGGAGCAGGGCCTTGCCGGGCTCGTCGGCGGGATGGGCCTTTCCGGCGAAGACGAACTGCACCGGGCGCTCGTCGTCGGCGAGGAGTGCCTCGATGCGCTCGGGCTCGCGCAGAACCAGGTGGGCGCGCTTGTAGGTGGCGAACCTCCGGGCGAAACCGATGATGCACGCCTCGGGATCCAGGTCGGTTCCCGTGGCTGCGGCGACACGCTCCACCAGGGCCTGTTTGCCGGGCGCCCTCGCCGCGCGGATGGATGCGTCGTCGATGTCTGCGGCCCGCGCCCACGACGCCTCGTCTCCGCCGTCCCAGCCTTCGCCGAGGCACTCGTCGAAGAGCGCGGCCGGCCCGGGCGCGACCCAGGTCCGCGCATGGACCCCGTTGGTCACCGAACCGATACGCCCCGAACTCGGCATGGACGAGAAGAGTTGGCGGCTCGTCTCACCGTGCAGTGTCGACACCCCGTTGGCAGCGCCGCAGCGGCGCAGGCACAGGGCTGCCGTGTTGAACGGGTATGGCGCGCCGTCGTCGGGTAGCAGACCCCAGCGCAGCAGCGTCTCCATCGTGATTCCCAGACGCTCCGGCCAGACCGAGAGGTCCCGACGGATGAGACCCGCGTCGAACCTGTCGATACCGGCGGGCACCGGGGTGTGCGTCGTGAACAGCGTGCGGTCACGGACCCACTGCTTCGCCTCACCGAGCGTCGCCCCCGCAGCGATCCGCTCGGCGAGCAGTTCCAGCAGCAGGAAGCATGCATGTCCCTCGTTGAGATGGAACGCGCCGGGCTCGAAGCCGAGCGCGCGCAGCGCCCGCACCCCACCCACACCGAGAATGAGTTCCTGGCGGAGACGGTGGGTCCGGTCACCCGAGTAGAGCCGGTCGGTCACCGTGCGGAACTCCGGATCGTTCCCTTCGACATCGGTGTCGAGGAGCAGCATCGCTGTGGCGCCCACGTCGATGCGCCAGATGCGGGCGGTCACGCGTGCCGAGCCGATCTCCACCTCGACGGCGGTCCGCGTGTCGACCGCACCCACACCGGCCGGATCGACCGCCTCGTACCTCTCCCCCTGGCGGTCGCCATGGATCTCCTGGTGGAAGAAGCCCTGGCGGTAGAACAAACCGATCGCGACGAGTCCGATGTTCTCGTCGCTGGCGGACTTCGTGTGGTCCCCTGCGAGGATCCCCAGTCCGCCGGAGTACTGGGGCAGAAGGTCCGTGAGGCCGTACTCGGGTGAGAAGTACGCAACCCGCGTGGCGGCGCGTCGGCTGACCAGGGCCTCGAGATCGGCGGAGAGGTCGACCAGTGCCGAGCCGTGGGCCTCGTCTGCGAGCCAGGCGACGAGGGCGTCGTCGTCGAGATCGGCGATGACGGCCGCAGGGTGGACGCCGGGGGCACCGGGCAGGCTCTCGAGCAGGTCACGGGTCGCTCCGTGCCAGGTCCACCTGTGGTTCTGAGCCAACGCGACGAGCGCGTTTCGGGCGGTGGATACGTCGACCATCGTCGGCTCCTCCGGGGGTGAGAGAAGCAGACACGGTACAGGCACGCCCGCGAGCCCGACGACATCGCGGGCGTCCGCAGGTGGCGCAGAGCCGGCCCGGGGGTGACCTCTTCGCCGACTGGCTCGCGCCCATGACGCGGCCCGGCGCACAAACGCCGCGCGACGCGCCACACTTGCCGTCGTGATCCCGGCGGTGCATTCCCTCGAGACGTCCGCCGTGGCGCATGGACGAGCGGTCACGAAGCGCTACGGCGACAACACCGTCATCGACCACGCGGACTTCTCGCTGCGACCGGGCATCACCGGGCTCATCGGAGCGAACGGAGCGGGCAAGACGACGCTCATCTCGATGCTGTTGGGCCTGCGCCCACGCGATGGCGGGGACCTGGAGGTTCTCGGCCTGGACCCCCACATGGCGGGGCCGGAGCTGAGGATGCGCATCGGCTTCGCTCCCGAACACCACGATCTACCGCCCGACGTGACGGCCAACGATCTCGTGCGACACCTGACCGTGTTGCACGGCATCCCCGCCAAGGCGGCGACGGAACGGGCCAACGACACCCTCTGGCTGGTCGGGCTCGGCGAGGAACGATTCCGCCCGATCGGCTCGATGAGCACCGGACAGCGCCAGCGGGTGAAGCTCGCGTCGGCCATCGCCCACGACCCCGAGTTGGTGATGCTCGACGAACCCACCGACGGGCTCGATCCCATGCAGCGGGGCCAGATGCTCGACCTCATCGCACGCATCGGGGGGGAGTTCGGAATCTCGGTGTTGTTGTCGTCGCACAGGCTGCGCGAAGTGGAGCAGATCTGTGACGATGTGGTCGTCCTGCGCGACGGACGCGTGCTGCGCTCGGGAGCGCTCTCATCGGTACAGGCCGAGACGGGCACTCTGATCGTGGACGTCGATGTCGATGCCGGCCTCGTCGTCGCGGCGCTCGCCGGGCGCGGCCACGGCGGCGAGGTCATCGGACCGAGCCGACTCGCCGTCCCCGTCGCGGACGGTGTCACGGGTGCGATCTGCGCTTCGGTCAGCGACCTCGGCGCCGGGTTGCGCCGGCTCGAATCGCGACGCGGCTCGCTGGAGGACCTCTTCGCTGAGGACGCAGATCCGCAGGTGGCGGGGGGTGCACCACTGTGAGCGACGCCCGCATCCACGACCTCGGCTACCGCCGCTACGAAGGTGGACGACGGGGCCCCACCGCCGCCACGGTCGACCTCGCGCTGCACACCATCCAGCGTGTGCTGGGGCTCCGCCGCCAGTTCCGACACAAGATCGCACCGATCATCGTCGTGGCGCTCGCGTTCATCCCCGCGGTCGTCTTCGTGGGGCTCGCGGCGTTCCTCCCCGAAGATCTACTGCAGGAGGACATCCTGCCGGGGTACGCGGAGTACGGCGGCATCGTCACGTTCGCCGTGGTCCTGTTCGCGTCCTTCGCCGCGCCGGAGGCCGTCGTCACGGACCGGCGCACCGGCATGTTCGGCCTCTATCTGGCCGCACCGTTGACGCGTACGAGCTACACCGTGGCCAAGGTCGGCGCGATCGTCGCTGTGATGCTGGTCATCACCACCGGCCCGCAGCTCCTGATGCTGGTCGCGTTCAGCATCGAGGGTGCCGGTCCCGGAGTTCCCTTCGGGACCCTCGAGCTCCTCGTGCAGATTCTCGCCGTGGGCATCCTGACGGCGGCCGTGTACGCGTCCGTCGCGCTCGCGCTGTCCACCCTGACGAGCCGCCGTGGGATCGCCTCGGCGGTGGTGGTCCTCTTCCTGCTTGTCTCGACGGTGTCGGTGGTCGCGTTCGTCGACGCGGCGGACGCGTCCCCGTGGCTCTACCTCATGAACCTCCAGGACCTCGTCGTCGAGATGGGCGCCCGCATCTACGGCGACGAGATCGGCGAGCCGGCACCCCGCATCGGCGAGCTGCCCGACTATGCGGTGATCGGTGCGCCCATCGCGTGGGCCGTGCTCGGCGGCGCGATCTGCTGGCTACGTATCCGCCGCGCTCCGGTGACGCGATGAGCCCGCCCGCCATGGTCGGCGCCAACAACGCCTCGAAGTGGTTCGGCTCCGTGGTCGGGGTCTCGGACGTCTCCTTCGAGATCGGTCCGGGGGTGACGGCGCTGCTGGGCCCCAACGGTGCGGGGAAGTCGACCTTGTTGCGCATGCTCGCCGGACTCGCTCGTCCGTCGTCGGGCTCGGTGTCCATCCTCGGTCGCGATCCCCGCACCGACGTCGCCGTCAGCCGATCCGTCGGGCTGGTGCCCCAGAACGAGGGCATGTTCGAGAACCTGACACCTCTCGAGTTCGTCGCGGTTAGCGCCCGGCTTCAGCACCTACCCGAACCCGACGTTCGTGCGGCCACAGCGCTCGAGGTGGTCGAGCTCGACCCCCGCGACGTACGACTGCTCGGCTCCTACTCCAAGGGCATGCGCCAGCGCGTCAAGCTCGCGCAGGCGCTCGTACACGAGCCTCCCGTGCTCCTCCTGGACGAGCCGCTGACCGGTCTCGACCCGCACCAGAGGCATGTGATGATCGCCCTCCTCCACCGCCTCGGCGAGGAGGGGCGCTGCGTGCTGGTATCCAGCCACGTCCTCGAGGAGGTGGAACGGATCGGGTCGCGGGTCCTCGTCATCGCCCGGGGACGGCTCGCCGCCGAGGGCGACTTCCGTGACCTCCGGACGCTGATGGACGACCGGCCTCAGCGCATCGCAGTCCGCTGCGACACCCCGCGCCCCCTGGCAGCGGCGCTCGTCGCGGCCGATGTGGTCGATGGCGTCCGTATCGACGAGGACACCGTGACCCTGGAGACCTCCGACGGAGCCGCATTCGCACGGTCGCTACCCCGGCTGGTCCTCGACACCGGGGTGAACCTGATCGAGGTCCGTCCGCTCGACGACGATCTCGAGAGCGTCTTCCGCTACCTGGTGGAGTCACCGTGAGCACAGGGCAGGCACCGACGCTGGTCCGGTCGTCGTCGGATCTGATCGTGCTGACCCGCCTCCTGCTTCGTCTGCACGTGAATCGGGCACGGGTGATCTCGCTCGGGCTGCTCTCGTCGTTGACGATCGCGCTGGCGGCAGCGACACGCGGCTCGGACGACCCGAGCGAGGCGGGAGCACTACTGGTCGCGGAGATGGGCTTCGGTGTGATCCTGCCGGTGGCGGTCGCCTGGATCGGCTGCGCCGTCGTCGGCGACCTCGTAGAGGACCGGACGCTCGTCTACCTGTGGCAGAAGCCCGTCTCGAGGATCACTCTGGCAACCGCCGCGGTGTTCACATCGATCCTCGTGACCCTGCCCGTGGTCGGAGCGCCGCTCGTGGTCGCCGCCGTGGTCGCTGATGCCGAAGGACTGGTCACGCCGGTGATCGCCGCCGTCGTGATCGGTTCCGTCGCCTACTCGGGCCTCTTCGTTCTCGCCGGCGCCCGCCTCCGCCGAGGGCTGTGGTTCGCGCTCGGCTACATCCTGAGCTGGGAGAACGGAATAGCGCGAATCGGCGACAGCCTCGCGCGCCTGTCGATATCGGGCTATCTGCAGTCCATCGTCGCCGAGGCCATGGACGTCTCCACCACACTCAGCGGGGCCTCGACGACCGCCTCGGTGGTGACGCCGCTGGCTGTCGGGCTCATCGGGGCGGTCGGGACGGCGGTCGTCCTCGCGCGTCGCGAGATCGACTGATGGTCCGGGTTCGACCGGTGGACGGCGCGCGGCGCAGGCGGCACAGGTGAGCGGCGACGAGTGGATCACACTCTTCGTCCTCATCGGGACGCTCATGGGTCTGGCCGTCGGCCGTTTCCCGCCGTCGGGTGTCGTACTGGCCGCGACCATCACCCTGTTGCTCGCCGACGTCCTGGACGCAGGTGAGGCCTTCAGCGGGTTCTCCAACCCGGCGCCGCTGACCGTCGCCGCCCTCTACGTCCTCGCAGCAGGCGCACGAAGGACCGGCATGTTGTCACCGGTCGTGTCGCGTGTGCTGGGCCGGCCGGGGCGGGACAGAGCCCGTCTGGCCCGACTCGCCGCGCCCACGGCACTCGCGTCGGGCGTCTTCAACAACACGCCCCTCGTCGCCATGATGATCCCCGACGTCGTCGCCTGGTCGCGCCGCCACGGCGAAGCGGTCTCGCGGCTTCTGTTGCCCTTGTCGTATGCGGCCATTCTCGGTGGGACCCTGACCCTGCTCGGCACCTCCACGAACCTCGTCGTGTCAGGACTTCTCGAGGAGTCGGGACGCGACGGGTTCACGATGTTCGAGATCACCAAGGTCGGTGGCCCGGTTGCGCTCGTCGGTCTCGCCGTCCTGCTCACCGTCTCGGCGCGGCTCATCCCGGATCGCACAGGTGCGGCGAACGACGTCGCGGCGACCATGCGCGAGTTCACCTTCGAGATGGAGGTCGTGCCCGGCGGTGCCGTCGACGGCACATCGGTCACCGCTGCGGGTCTGCGGCACCTCTCCGGCGTCTACCTCGTCGAGATCCACCGCGACGGCGGTGTCCTCGGACCGGTCGACCCGGACGAGATCCTGGTCGGAGGTGATCGCCTCGGCTTCGTCGGCCGCATCGACCAGGTGGTCGATCTCCAGCAGATGGCCGGCCTGCGACCACCAGCCACGGCCCGGTCCATCAGCGCACCCGCCGGCGAACTCGCGTTCTTCGAGGCCGTCGTGGGCCGCGAATCCCCCGTCGCCGGAGCGACCCTTCGGGAGGCCCGCTTCCGCGGCCGCTACGACGCGGCCGTGATCGCGATCCACCGCGCCGGCCACAGGGTGGAGGCCAAGCTCGGCGACGTACGCCTCCGGCACGGCGACACGCTCGTCCTCATGGCCGGCGCGGGCTTCCGTGAACGGTGGCGGGAGGGACGCGACTTCCTCCTCGTGGCGCGCCTGGACGGCGCCGATCCGGTGGTGACGGCCCAGGCTCCGATCGTGGCAGCAGCCCTGGCGGGATTCGTCGCCCTGGCGGCAGCGGGCGTCGTGACCGTCCTCGAAGGAGCACTTCTCGCCGCCGCGGCGCTCGTCGCCACCCGGGTCCTCACGTTCGCCGAGGCCAAGAAGGCCGTGGACCTCGACGTCGTGGTCCTCATAGGAGCCGCGCTGGGCCTGGGTCGGGCCGTCGGGGTCAGCGGTCTCGCGGAGCGCATCGCCGAGGGATTCGTGGACACCTTCGACTCGATGGGTGACTTCGGAGTCGTCCTCGGTGTCGTGGTGGCGACGACCCTGCTCACCGAGGTGGTGACGAACAACGCGGCGGCGGCGGTGCTGATGCCCATCGCTCTCGCCATCTCGACGACGGCCGGGATCGATCCGCGCCTGATGGCCAGCGCTGTCGCCGTCGCCGCGTCGATGTCGTTCCTCACCCCGATCGGCTATCAGACCAACACCATGGTGTACGGACCCGGCGGGTACCGCTTCTCGGACTACCTGCGAGCCGGCTCCCCCCTCACGGTGGCCGTCGTCGTCACGAATGCGGCCGTCGTGACCCTTCTCAACTGAACCGGGGTCCGACGCGTGGCACCGGTGTCGGGACTTTGTGCCCGGGACGGAATGCGAGCCCACCGGTAACCTCCAGAAGCGGAGGTACCGCTTCGCGTCGGCTGTCGGCCGACGACGGACACGCTGTGTCGGGCGGGAGACGGTGAAGTGAACCGGGCGTCAGTCGAACTGGACCATGGGAACCGGGCACTCGTCGCGGCGCGCATCTTCGGAGCCCTCGCGGATCCACAGCGGCTCCGGCTGCTGCGCACGATCGCCCGGTCGCCGCACGGAGAAATCTGCATCGCGGATCTCGATGACGTCACGGGGTCCGCTCTCCCCGCGCTGACGAGTCACCTCTCCGAACTCGTCGCCGCCGGCCTGGTCCGCGCCGAGTCCCGTCGTGACGGCTGGGTGTGGTTCACCATGATCGATTCCGCCGCCGACATCGTCGACGAGGTCCTCGACGACGTCTTCAGAACCGACGAGGTGACCGGCATCGCATCGTGATCCGCCAGGGCCGAAGCCCTACCAGGTGCGCCCGGAGGTCATCAGGTCCGCGAACTCGGCCGCTCCGAGCGGCTCGCTGATCAGATAGCCCTGAGCCCTGGTGGCCCCCAGCGCACGCAGTTGATCCAACTGGCGGGTCTCCTCGACCCCCTCGGCCACGACATCACAGCCGAGGGCGACTCCGAGCGAGACGACCGTCGAGACGATCGCTGAATCGCGACGGTCGCGACCGAGCCCGGCGACGAAGACGCGATCGATCTTCAACGCGTCGATCGGCAGTGTCCGCAGGTACGCGAGGGACGAGTACCCGGTGCCGAAGTCGTCGATCGCGACGTTCACGCCCAGCTCGTCGAGATCCCGGACACGCTGTGACACGGCCTCGATATCCCGGGCCAGTGCGGTCTCGGTCAACTCGATGGCGAGGCAGTCGGCCGGGACGCTGGCCTTCTCCAGCGCGCGGCGCACGTCCGCCGCGACATCCTGGTCGGCCATGTGCGCAGGTGAACGATTCACCGAGAGCTGGAACGAAGCTGCAACAAGACCGTCGGTCCGCCACCGGGCCAGCTGCGCGAGGCCGAGCGCGAGTACACCATCGTCGAGTTGGCGGGCGAGTCCGATCTCCTCGGCCAGGGTGACGAACACGTCGGGCGCAACGTGGGTGCCGGGGGTGCAGCTCCACCGCGCAAGGGCCTCCGCGCCGCAGATCTGACCCGTGCGCAGCTCCACGATCGGTTGGAAAGCCACTTCGATCAGACCGCGGTCCACGGCGTCGCGCAGCGCGGCGCCGAGTTCGGTGCGCTCACGGGCACGGGCGTGCAGCGAGTCGTGCCACGTGAAGACGCGGCTGCCCCCGTCGGCCTTCGCCCGGCTCAGCGCCGAATCCGCTGCCTGCAGCAGCCCGTGGTGGTCGTCGAGGCCGTCCGCGACCACGGCGAGACCCACGCTCGCCCGGAGGTAGAGGGAATGGTCATCCACGTCCATGGGCCGCCCCAGCTCTGCGAGCAGCGCATCGGCCCGTGCGACAGCCTCGAGGCTGTGCTCGAGGGGCTCGAAGACCACACAGAACTGGTCTCCCGCGTAACGCACCACGATGTCGGTGTCCCGCAGAGCACTTTCGAGACGGCGCGCGACGGCCACCAGAACCTGATCGCCGACCTCGTGGCCGTAGGCGCTGTTGAGCTCTGCGAAGCCGTCCAGACCGAGGAAGGCCACAGCGAAGGCCTTGCCGGTCCGCTGGCGTCTCTTCACGGCCTGCGCGACACGATCATGGAGCAGTGCCTGATTCGGCAGCCCCGTGAGGGGGTCGTAGATACGCCGTTCCGCCAACTCGGCTTCGAGGCGCTGCCTGTCACTGACGTCGCGGGCTACGACGACGACGCGGTCCTCGGCACCCCACCGCATCGCCCTCGCCGAGCCTTCGAGAACGCACCAACCGCCGTCCTCACGTCTCAGCGAGAAGCTCACCACGGCACCTTCAGAAGCCACAGCGGCGGCTAGAGCTCCGGCAAGGCTCTCGTGTTGACGAATGGGCACGTGCGCGAAGAGGCTCGTGCCGTGGAGGGCGGACGGGTCGAGACCCGACACCGTCCGCACAGCCGGATTGACATAGTCGAGGGTGCCGGCCGGGGCGATCACGAGGAATACGTCCGATACGTTCTCCACGATCACCCGGAAGCGTGCCTCGACGTCGCGGATCTGACCACGAACGTTCTGACGTTCGATCGCGTAGCGCATCGCCCTCGAGAGCGTGGCGTCGTCGATCTCGTGTTTGGTGAGATAGTCCTGCGCGCCATTGCGCATGGCCGCGAGGCCCAGTTCCGCGTCGGTGTTCCCGGTGATGGCGACGATGGGAAGTCCGGGATACCGGGTGAGCAGGGCATCGACAGCCTCCAGCTCCGAGGCATCGGGAAGGCCCAGGTCCACCAGTACGCACCCGAACGAGTCGTCACTGTCGAGGCGGCTCAGCGCGAGAGCGAGGGTCTCGACGTGCACCACCTCGAAGTCGCCCTGCTCGAGCGCGACGACAATGAGACTCGCATCACCGGGGCTGTCCTCCACGAGAAGGACTCGCACCGCGGTGTCGGTCGCCAGGTCCGCCAGGTCCCCCACGGCAGGAGATGGTACCCCTTCGGCTCGAGGGGACCTGAACATCGTGTCCAGGAAGCCAGAAGCTCCGAACAGGTGCGCTGGACCGGAGCCCGAATCCCCACTGTCGGTGGCGGTCGCAGCGCGGGCCGGGCTCGAGGGACCGGGACCCCCTAGGGTGGGGGCATGGCGCAAGGCGCGGATCGCGAGCGACCCCAGGGGGATGAGAGCCGCGGTCTGTCGCTGCGCATCGGAGAGGTAGCGACCCGGGTGGGGATGACGCCTGACCTGATCCGGGCCTGGGAGCGTCGCTACGGCGTCCCCGCGCCGACGAGGACCCCGGGCGGACGTCGCCGGTACGATCACGGCGAGGTCGAGATGCTGCTCACACTCCGCGCACTCGTGGACGGCGGACTCACTCCGGCCGAAGCAGCGCGTCGGCTGACAGCCGAAAATCGATCCCGCCGCGACGGCGACGGCATGGTCACGGACCCCGTGGCCCTCGCCATCGTCAACCGCTGCCTCGAGGCCATACTGAGGGCCCGGACCCCGGGCGATGTCGCGAGGGCTCTGGCCGACACAGCCGAGGCCCTGGGAGCGGTCCTGGAGTCTCCCGAAGAGGGGCGGAGCGAACAGATCCCCGTGGACCTGTCGCTCGGAACGGCCGATCCGATCGTCGCAGCGACGCCCGTTCTGAGCATCGCCCGGATGCGCCTCGAGCGGGTGCTACCGAATCTTGTCGTCCACGCCCGGCGCATGGTCGACCTACTCGCTTGCGGCGGCTGGCCCGATGGCGGTGCCGGAGAGGACCCGTGACTGCGCACCTGGTCGACCGCGACGCAGCGCAGACGTATCTCCGACTCATCGAGGCGCGCGACCATCGGGCCGCCGTGGCCCACGTCATCCGCCTGCTCGAGACGGGGTTTGCGCCCGGCGACATCATCCACGAGGTGCTGATTCCGACGCAGCGCGCGATCGGTGAGGCCTGGCTCGACGGACGCCTCAGCGTCGCAGAAGAACACGCTGCGACCGCCATCACCGAGTCCGCTCTGGGAGCTCTCTTCGCACGCGCCAACTATCCCAGCGACCGCGGCCACGTGATCGCCGCCTGCGCCGAGGGTGACTGGCATGCGCTCGCGCCCAGGATGCTCGCCGAACTGCTTCGTACGCGGCGGTGGCGCGTGACGCTCGTGGGGGCGTCGGTGCCGGCATCGTCGCTCGCCGCGATGGCCGCAGAAGCACCAGGGACGGCGATCGCGCTGAGTTGCTCCCAAGTCGAGAACCTCGGGGGTGCCGTGAGGTCGATCGCGGCGGCGCACCAGCTGGGGCTGCCCACGCTCGTCGGCGGGGCGGCCGTGAGTGCCGAACGGGCCGCGTTGATCGGTGCCGACGGGTGGGCTCGCGACCATCACGGCGCTGACGAGGTCCTCTCACGATGGCGTGACGAGGGTCCCCCACCGCTGGCCACGACCCCCGCGATGGAGCCGTACCGTGCGGTGAGCGCCGTCGCGCCGGGCATTGTCGCCGATGCCATGGAGGCAGCAGGGCTCGGCCCTGACGACGACCTGTTCCCGCTCCATCGCGGCCCGCTGGCCCAATCGACGCTCATGACCCTGGTCGTCACGGCCGCCATCGCGGTATCGATCGATGACGAGACGGCCTTCACCGACATCGGCGACTATGCCCGGCGAGCCTGGGCCCGCGATGACCTCGCTCCTTCGGCCCTGGCTGCGGCGCTCGCCCACGCCTCGTCGGAGCTGAGACCGGTCGACCGGGCGACGGTCGACCTGCTGGCGACTTTCGCGCCCTAGGGTGCCGGCGCCGCGCACGCTTCTGGGATCATGGAATGGTGACCCACCGAAGCGCGTCCGCCCTCGTATTCATCACCTCGGCGATCGTCCTCGTAACGGAGATCCTCGCCGGACGGTTGATGGCCCCTTACGTCGGCGTCTCCCTCGAGACCTTCACCGGCATCATCGGAACCATCCTGGCCGGGATCGCAATCGGTAGCGCCCTCGGTGGTCGTCTCGCCGACGTCGTCGACCCGCGCCCGGTGCTCCCCGTGTTACTCGCCGTCGGCGGCGGCCTGATCTGGCTTTCGCTACCGATCGTCACAGCCCTCGGCCCGCGCGTCGGAGAGGGTCCCGCTGCCATCGTCGGCCTGACGGTCGCGGCGTTCCTGGCGCCCGCGACCGTGCTCTCGGCGGTGTCGCCGATGGTGGCGAAGGTACGGCTGGGCGACCTCGACGAGACGGGGTCGGTCGTCGGGGGCCTTTCGGCCTCGGGGACGGCGGGTGCGCTCGCGGGAACCTTCCTCACCGGTTTCGTCCTGATCGCCTACGTGCCAAGCCGGCCCACCATCATCGGCGCCGGCGCGATCCTCGTTCTGATGGCTCTGGCCATGGTCGGCCGTCGGGCCCTCGTGACACCACTGCCCGTCATCGTGCTCGGCGGCCTCCTGGCGCTCACTGCGACGACGTCTCTTCCGTGCGAGTTCGAGACCCGTTACTACTGCGCACGGATCGAGGTCGACGACGCCGATCCCGACTCGCGGATACTGGTTCTGGACAACCTGCGGCACTCCCACGTCGATCTCACCGATCCCACACGCCTCGAGTTCCGGTACGTGCGGCTCTTCGCGCAGGTTGCCGATGCTCTCCCGCCGGGACCTCTGGACGCGTTGCACGTCGGCGGCGGTGGGTTCACCTTCCCCCGCTACCTCGGGGCGGTCCGTCCCGGCTCGACGAGCACCGTCCTCGAGATAGACCCCGAGCTCGTCGACATCGCACGCGACCATCTCGGCCTCGTGACGGGTCCGTCCCTCTCGGTGATCACCGGTGACGCCCGACTGTCGATAGAGGACCTCCCGACGGACGCGTTCGACATCGTGATCGGTGACGCCTTCGGAGGGCGCAGCGTCCCATGGCACCTCACGACGAGGGAGTTCATGGCGGAGGTCGACCGTGTGCTGCGCCCCGGCGGTGCGTACGCGATGAACGTCATCGACGGCGGGCCGTCGCTGTTCGCGCGTGCCGAGCTCGCCACCCTCACCGAGGTCTTCCCGAACACCGCCGCGATCGTCCCGGCCGATGGCATCCCGGGGCCCTCCGTCGCGAACCTGGTCCTCGTCGCCAGCGACCGCGACCTCACCGGCCTCACCGTGGTCGCCTCCGACGGCGTCGTGGTACGCGGTGGCGAACTCGATGCGCTCGTCGACGGCGCCGGGCACCTGACCGACGACTACGCCCCCGTGGACAGGCTCATACGATGACGGTGTCCGAGCCGCCGGCGTACACCCCGAGGATCTACTGCATCGTCGCCGAGCGCCGACCCGTCGTGGCCGTGATCGCCCGCGGCCCTTCGGATTGGGTCAGGGTCGGCCGATGGGACGTCGACGGGGCCCACTACGAGGCAGGCGCCTGGTTCCACGGCCGACTGTTCCCACAGCGCAGCGACCTCTCCCCTGACGGGCGTTGGTTCCTCTACACCGCCCAGAAGCCCGGCGCCGACTGGGCCGCCGGCGAGATCTACTCCGCCATCTCACGACTGCCGTGGCTGCACGCCCTCGCCGCCTGGGGCGCGGGAACGACCTACACGCGCGGAGCCCGGTTCGATGCGCATTCGCAGGGGACATGCGAGCTCGGCCAACCCGACGTGGGATCGGTCCCGCTCGTCGCTCGCCTCGGCATCCGGCTCCACGCGCCGATTCAGTTCGCGGTCGAGCGCCACCACGGATGGACAGAGGCCCCGGACACCCCGCCGCGGGCCGATGGCGGACCGTGGGACGAACAGCGCCCGGTGACGATGGTCCGTCGGCGCCCGGGAGCCGACGAACAGCTACGTGTGACGGGCGTCTACGCGGCTTTCCGTACGGGGCCCCACGACCCGTCGGCACTGCGGTACGACCTCGTGACGGCGCGTGGAGTCACGTCGCTGCACGAGGCGCAGTGGGCCGACTGGGCCCACGACGGCCGCCTTCTCACCGCGACGACCGATGGCGCCCTGACTCTCAGCGAACTCCGCGGTGGGGAACCCGAGGTGACCTGGCGACACGACCTCGGATCGGCGAGGCCCGACCCGTCGGCTCCTCCCCCCGAGGCCCGATCCTGGTGAGCGCTCAGCGTCCTCCGGTACGGACGTCGGGCGCCCCCATCCGGGCAGCATCGGCCGTGTGGTCGTCGGGCATCGTCTGCGACTCGCGCTCGGCCTCGACCCGACCGAGATAGTGCGCCACCTCGCGGGCCCGGTCCGCGTCGTCCCAACCCAACACGGCACCCATCAACCGGGCCACCTCGGTCGAAGCCGCTACTCCCCTGTCCCACGTCTCGATCGACACACGGGTCCGACGCGTGAGTGCGTCATCGAGATGCAGCGCTGCCTCGTGTGAGGCTGCGTAGACGTACTCCGCCCGCAGGTGGTCATCGGCGCCATCGACGGGACGTCCGAGGTCGGGGTCGTCCGCGACGAGATCGAGAACCGCGTCGATCTCGGTCCCGTAGCGTCGCAGCATCCGCTCGATCCGCGCGACGTGGACGCCGCTGTCGGCCGCGATCCTGTGCCGTCGGTTCCAGTATCCAGCGAAGCCTGCGGCACCGACGAGCGGTACGTGTTCGGTGCACGACGGCGCCACGAGTGCATCGAGACCCCGGGCCGCCGCGTCGACGGCATCGGCCGCCATGACCCGGTACGTCGTGTACTTGCCACCCGCGACCGAGATCAACCCGGGAACGGACTGCGACACTGCGTGTTCACGGCTGAGTTCCGACGAGTCCTCCGATTCCCCGTGCAACAACGGGCGCAGGCCGGCGTACACACCCTCGATGTCGTCGTGGGTCAGCGGGGTCCGTAGCACCGTGTTCACATGACCGAGGATGGTGTCGATGTCGTCGCGACTCGCAGCGGGGTGGGCGAGATCGAGTTCCCAGTCGGTGTCGGTCGTGCCGATGATCCAGTGCCGCCCCCATGGGATCACGAACAGGACGCTCTTCTCGGTCCGCAGAATCAGACCCGTGTCGGAATGGATCCGGTCGCGCGGAACGACGAGGTGGATCCCCTTCGATGCCCGTACGTGGATCCGTCCGCGGCCCGCGAGGCCCTGGATCTCGTCGGTCCAGACCCCGGTCGCGTTGATGACCTGCTTCGCGTGCACCTCGAGGCGGGCCCCTGTCTCGAGACACTCGGCGACGACCCCGGTGACCCTGTCTCCCTGGCGCAGGACGTCCACGACACGTGTACTCGTCGCCACGGAGGCCCCGTGCGAGGCGGCCGTGCGCGCCAGCGTCATCGTGTGGCGGGCGTCGTCGACCTGGGCGTCCCAGTAGCGGATGGCGCCGACGAGCGCGTCGTCGCGCAGACCGGGCGCCAGGCGCAGCGCGCCGCGGCGGCTGAGATGGCGATGGCTGGGAAGGCCACCGCGCTGCAGGCCCGCCATGACGTCGTAGAGGGCGATGCCCGCGCCCACGTACACCCGCTCCCACACCCTGTGGCGCAGCGGGTAGAGGAACGACACCGGCTCGACGAGGTGCGGACAGAGGTTCTCGTTGATCAGGCCCCGCTCGTGCAACGCCTCCGAAACGAGCCCGAAGTCCAGCTGCTCGAGGTAGCGCAGCCCTCCGTGGATCAACTTGCTGGACCGGCTGGACGTACCAGAGGCGAGATCGCGCTGTTCGACCAGCGCGACAGACAGTCCGCGGGTGGCTGCGTCCAGGGCACACCCGGCGCCGGTGACGCCACCGCCGACGACGACGATGTCGAAGGTCTGCGAACCGAGGCGGTTCAGTGCGGCCGTGCGCTCGGCCGGACCCAGTCTCGACGTCGCTGCATGTGGCATGGCTGTGGCGCCCTTCATCCCCTGTCTCCCGTTCTCACGTAGATCGCCTCGGAACCCAACACCGTCGCATGGTCGCCGATGCGCTCGAGGTACCGGCCGACCAACCCCGTCGCCATGATTGCGTCCACCTCCGCCGGCGAGACCGCGCCCGCCCAGTGCTCGTTCGCGACGCGCCGCAGCTCGATCGCGGCCGTATCCACGGCGTCGTCGCCGCGGCGGATGGCTTCGGCGAGGTCCACGTCGCCGGAACGAAAGGCCGTGACTGCGAACTCGAAGAGCGACACGGCGCGGTCACGTAGCTCAGCTACGGCGTCCACCACCGGTGCCGGAGCGTCGACGCTGCTGATGGTGATGAGCGCCTCGGCCGTGTGCTCGAGCAGGCGGGCGCTGCGTTCGATGTTGTTCACCAGACGCAGGACAGCGAGGACCATCCGTAGGTCGCCCGCGACGGGCTGCTCGCGCAGCACCAGCGAGGCGCACATCTGCTCCAGGTCTTCGGTGCTCTCGATGGTGCGGGCGGACGCCGCCCTGAGTGCCTCGACGAGAGCTTCGTCCGGAACACCCCATTCTGCGAGTTTCCGCAGGTGACCAGCGATGCCCGCGGCGAGATCACCACAACGCAGCGAGACCTCGTCGAGGTCCTCTCGGAAGCGGTGACGCGACTCACTCACCCGTCGCCCCGCTCAACCATGGCCCGTTCGTGAACACGTCACGAGAGTACGCGGCCCGACGACGCGACGCCGGACCCTTATCGCAGGGATGTTTCCGCCCCCGTACGGGACGCGCGATCATCCCGATCATCGAAACCCACGATCCAGTCGACATCTCCGATCTCCTCGCCGCGAACAAGGCCTTCGCCGACGCTTTCGACGACACCGGACTCGACGTCCACCCGCGGCGCCGGCTGGCCGTCGTGACCTGTATGGACTCACGGCTGGACATCTTCAGACTGCTCGGCCTCGCCAACGGCGACGCCCACATCATCCGCAACGCGGGCGGGGTGATAACCGACGACGTGATCCGCTCCCTGACCTTGTCCCAGCGCCACCTCGGCACTCGCGCGATCGTGTTGGTGCACCACACCGACTGCGGGCTCCAGCTGGTCTCCGAGGACGAGTTCAAGGCCGGTCTGGAGGCCGAGTTGGGGATCAAGCCGCCGTGGGCGCTCGAGTCGTTCACCAATGCGGCCACCGACGTCCGCCAGTCCATGACCAGGCTGACGCTGAGTGCGTTCATCCCTTACAAGGACAACATCCGCGGCTTCGTCTACGACATCACCACGGCCAGGCTCGAAGAGGTCACCTGAGGCCTGACCCCGCGGTCCGACGGGGAACCGCACTAGCTTGTCCGCACGACGTGACCGGGGGGATCGACGATGTTGCTCGAAGATCTGGAGATCGATGCCGCAGCGTTCGCGGCGGGCACCGGTTGGAAGGTCGAGCCCCGTGGGGCGTGCCGCGCGGAGATATGCGTGCCGCTCGGCGGCGCCGACGGCGACTTCGACCTCCCCGACGTGGCGGCCCGGCTCGGCATGGCCCTGATCCATGACGAGCAGGCGGGGCTGTGGGCACTCGGGCCTGACACCGTGGGGGGCCGGGCCCTCGGCTCCGCCCAGGCCCCCGACCTCGTCCTGCCCGACCTCGACGGCACTCACTTCGCCCTGTCCTCGTTGCGGGGACAGAAGGTGCTGCTGGTCGCCTGGGCGCCCTACTGAGGTTGCGCCTTCGACCTGCCCGGGTGGCAGGCACTGCGCAGCGAACTCCATCCCCACGGCCTCGAGGTCGTCACCGTCGCCCTCACCCTCGAGGGGGCCGCGGCGGCCCGCCCCCACATCGAGGCAGCGGCCCCCGAGCACCCGTCGCTCATCGACACCACCCACCGCCTGGACGCGCTGTTCGGTGTCGTCAACATCCCGAGTGTGATCTGGATCGACGAGGGCGGGGTCATCGTGCGCCCACCCGAGTCCGGATGGGCCGGGCCACCCGCACACCCCGAGGGTTTCGCTGAGTTCGTCGGCGACCGGTTGGCCCGCGAGGCCGCTGCCACCGGCGCACAGGGAGCCTCGCGTGAGGAGATCCTCCAGCTCATCTACACCGGGCAGGACCGCGCGTCCTATCCCGACGCGATACGGGACTGGGTTGCCAACGGTGCCGCCAGCGAGTTCCGACTGACGCCCGAGGAGGTCGTCGCCCGATCACGACCCCGCCCCCCGGAGGTCTCCGCGGCCGCGGCCCACTTCGAGCTGGCGAACCATCTCTGGGCGATCGACCGGGAGCGGGCCATCCACCACTTCAACGAGTGCCACCGCCTCCAACCGGAGAACTGGACCTACAAGCGTCAGGCATGGTCGCTCGTCGGCCACGAGCGGGTGGGGGGCACATGGGGCCGCTTCGCACAGACCCCGCTGCCCGGGGAGGGGGCCTGGCCGTTCGAATCGGACTTCATCTCCGACATCGGCTCCCTCGACCTCGGCGAGTACTACCCGTCCACGATGTGACCCCGTCGGCCCGGGTCAGGACCACGCAACCGCCGAGACCGCGATGAGCACCTGCCCCGCGTAGTAGAGGGGCAGACCGACAGCGGGGTTCCACCGGGCCGGCTCGACGAAACGCTCACGGGCCACGAAGAGGTCCGAAGCCGCGAACAGCGCGGCGCCGACGGCCGCGGCGGGATGCGACGACGACGCGCCGATCGCGAGGGCGACCATCACGCAGATGACGACGATGTAGACGGGTACGGCCACGCGGAACGGGCCGTGCAGGCGGGGGCGCAGCCAACGCCCGACGACGACGGCGAGCACCACGGCGACAGATGCTCCAGCCACCCGGGCCGGTGCTGCGCCCTGGTCGTAGCCGAACGCGACGGCATAGGCGACGTGGCCGGCGAGAAACGCGCCGAGCCCCGCCAGAAACCAACCCTCACCGCGTCCCATGAGTGCGAGATCGCCCACTGCGCCGAGCGCGAGGCCCAGGGCGATGAGTGCCGCCCTGGTGGTGTCATCGAGCGGATCGAGAGCGACGACCAGCACGAACCCCGCTGACGCGGCGGCCTTCGCCACGAAACGCGTCCGATGCTGGGCCAGCGTCGCCGTCACGAGCCACACCGCCGCAGCCCCGGTCACCCAGAGCCCGATCACGGCCCGTCAGCAGTCACTTCGCACTCCTCCGGAATCCGCCGGTCGTCGGGTCGGCGTCCACACTGCCACGGGCACTACCGTCGTGTCGTTGCCCCCCCTCACTCCCACGGAGACCCGTCATGGACCTCTCGACCGCTCTCGAGTACGCCGCGAAGGGCCGGACGGCCACGCTGATCACGATCCGTTCCGACGGGAGGCCACAGTCCTCGGACATCGCGTACACCGTCGACGGCGATGTGTTGCACATTTCGGTGACCGATGGTCGTGCCAAGACCCGCAACATGCAGCGGGATCCACGCGTGGTGGTGCACCTCTCGAACCCCGCGGGTTGGACGTACCTCTCCTTCGACGGGACCGTCGAGCTCTCCCCCGTCACCACCAGCCCCGACGACGACACCGCTGAAGCCCTCGTCGCGTATTACCGGGCCGTGAGCGGCGAGCACCCGGACTGGGACGAGTACCGGCAGGCGATGATCGACGAGGGTCGCCTCATCGTGACGTTCACGCCGACGAAGGTCGTCGGTCAGATCAACGGCTGAGTGGTCGCGGCGACGACCGTCGGGTCCGCCTCGGCCCAGGACCCCACCGCCGCCGTGAGTCCGGCTACGAGCACTTCGACCTGAGGGGCGCGTCCAACCCCGGGATCGTCGGACCAGCCGTGGCGCTCGTAGTGCCAACGCAGCGTCGGGGGCAATTCGAGTTGCACGCCTCCCTCCGCCGGCCGGTTGACGGGATTGTCGGGGTGACGCCCCGCGAGTCCGCGAGGGATCTCCTCGGGCTCGGTGAGGAACCGGTAGCCGTCGAGGCTTGGCCCCAGCGTTGCAACCAGGTGGTCACGCAGCCCGGCATGGGTCCCCCCGACGAGCACCGTGTGGCGTAGTTCGTCGCGGCCGTAGCCGTGGACGGTCACGACGACGTCGACGTGGTCGAGAAAGGCCGTCATCGCCGCGCTCTGGGAGGGTTCGATCGCGGTCGAAGGAACATGGAGCGGCTCGGGATCGCACTGCACGATCCCGTAGAACGACGATCCGCTGCGCGCCGCTGCGTCGCGGGCGATGGCATCGGTGGCCTTCTCGAGCGTCCCACCGTGGTACGCCATGAAACCGAAGGTCGATCGGAGCTCGCACTCCTCGGTCACGTCGGGGCGGGCGAGCAGGGATGACAACACGTGCTCAGGGTAGGGGCCACCCCGCCTCAGCCGAGAGCCGGGCGGCGCTCAGCCGGCCTCGGTCAGCCACGCGGCCCACAGTTCCTCTTCCCGTGCGGCGACAGCGGCAGCCTCGGCGCCGTAGAGGTAGCACCACACCGATACGCCCGCCTGTTCGCCGTACCCCTCGGCGGCGATGAAGCCGGTGCCGGGGAACGGCTGCTCGAGCAGGAGCGACGCTCCGGTGGCACACACCCTCGTGACGGTCCCCGCCAGAGCCGGCGCCCCCGAGCCTTCCGTGGTGATCCGCTGCCCCACGGCGGGGGCCGCCGAGAGCCCGAGCGCAGCGAGCAGCGTCGTCCAGGCCTTCTCCCTGGACATGTCCCACATGGCCATCGGCAGGGTGGCCGTCCCGTTCTGGCCGGCGAAGTGTGCGAGATGGAGTCGCAGGTTCTCGAGGAACAGCAGCCACCCCTCGGCCATCCCGTCGTAGCGGGCGTCCCACTCCTCGCCGTGGCCGAATCCGGAATTGACCAGTCGGACCACACACGTCCCGCCGTCACGTGCCTCGATCGTCCATTCGAATGCCATGCCACCGGTGTCTTCGGCACTGTCGAACACGACGCGGCGCGGAGGATCCCACGACGCCACGCGGCCCGTGACGTCCATGCCCGGACCGAACGACGCGGACAGCACCCCGCCGTCACGTTCCTCCACCGTGTGGGGCACGTACCACGAGGAGATGCCGGGGCCCGTGGCGATCGCACGCCATACCTCTTCGGGGGTCCCGGCCACCTCGATCTCGACTTCGATCGAACGGGGGTCATCGGTCATGGGTTCACGGCTCCTCACCGGGTGTCGGATCATCTGTCGGAATCGGGTGGGCCGCGACGACGAGGCGGTGGGTCCTGCCCTCGGGTGCGTCCCCGGCGTGATAGCGCGCCGCGAGTGCGCCCACCGCGTCGGCGAGGTCTTCGGCGAACGACGCCCTGGCGGCGGGCGAGGCGAAGCGGATCTCCGTCTCGATCGTGAGCGTCGACAGCCGCTGCCCGGCGGCGTCGGCCTCGCGGGCGAGGCGTCCCACCTCCCGGATGAGCCGGGCGGCGACGGCGACCAGATAGCGAGTGGAGAGCCGGTCGGTGTGCACGGGGTCTGCCGCTGTGGCACCGAGGGCCTCGGCCGATACGACGTAGGAGCTGGCCGAGGCCACCATGATGCGCTCGGTCAAGCCGCGGCGCTGACGCTCCTCGACCAGGCGGACGAGGCCGTGTTCTTCGAGTGCCCCGAGGTGGTAGTTGACCTTCTGGCGCGACTCCCCGAGACGTCGGGCCACCGTCGTCGCGGAGCCGGGCTGGGACAGGACCGCGAGGATCCGGGCGCGCACGGGGGACAGCGCAGCCATGGCGACCGCGGCGTCGTCGATCACCTCCAGATCGGGCACCTGCGCTTCGGGCACGTCCTGGACGAGCAGATCCGTTTCTCGCACAGGCCCGATGGTGCTATTGACAGTTCTTCTTGTCAATAGCTGTCGCGGGCCTGCTCACACACCCCACAGGGCGACGAAGCGCCGCATCGAACGGGTGGCGGCGGTGGCGTCTCCGGTCGCCAGGACGTCGATCAGCAGCCCGCGGCTCACCGCAACAGCGAGCCGTAGCTCGTCCGCATCCAACTCGACACCGATCATCTCGGCGACCTCTGCAGCAACGTCCATCCACGGCTCGGTCAGTCCCTCCCCACCGGTGGCGGCAACACACTCGAAGAAGAGGCGCACGAAAGGGAGCATCTCGGGCGCGGCGGTCCGGTACCACAGCGTCATGACCAGATCGGCCACACCATCCGCCTCGGCCGCCAACTCCACGAGCAGCTCCCGCTGGGCGGATTCCACCCTCTGTACCAGCGCCCCGACGAGGCCGGCGCGCGAGCCGAAGTGGTAGTGCAGCATCCGGTGACTCGACCCGACCGCCGCCGCGAGGTCACGCAGGCTTCGATCGGCGAGTCCGTTGGTTGTGGCCTCCGTGAGAATCCGGTCGAGGAGGTCGTCGCGCGCATCAGGCATGCCGCAAGTGTAGACGAAGTCTGTACCAGTTGGTACACTCTTGGCCATGAGACTCGAACACAGCATCGACATCGACGCCCCGCTCGACCGCGTCTGGGGACTCACCCTCGACGTCGAGTCGTGGCCCGAACACACGCCGACGATGACCAGCGTCCAACGACTCGACACCGACGAGTTCGACGTGGGATCGAAGGTCAGGATCAAACAACCTGGCCAGGCAGCCCGGGTCTGGACGGTCAGCGAACTACAGGCCGAGGAGCGATTCGCCTGGTCCACGAGGGCGATGGGTACGAAGATGACGGCCACCCACGAACTGCGTCCCGCCGGGTCGACCACGACCAACACGCTCATCGTCGACATCGAGGGTCCGCTCTCGGGCATCGTCGGCCGCCTCGTGCGGCGCCCGATCCTGAGTGCCATCCGCACCGAGAACGAGGGATTCAAGACCGCGGCGGAGAGCTGACCCTCCCCCCCCCCCTCCCCCGTCAGGTCACCGCGCGACCTCGACTCGGGTCGACAGCCCTCAGAGGGGCGACGTCACCAGTGAGCGGTGCTCGGTGGGGGTCACGCCGCGCACGCGCTTGAAGGCCGCGCTGAGTGAGAACGGGGTGCTGTAGCCCACCGCAGCGGCCACGGATCCGACGGTGGCCCTGGGCTCATGCAGGAGATCGGCGGCGAGCGCGAGCCTCGTGTTCGTCAGATAGGTCATCGGCGGCTCCCCCACCAAATCGTTGAACCGGCGTGCGAATGCGGCACGCGACATGCCGATCTCTCTCGCGAGGTTCGCGACCGTCCAGGGATGCGACGGGTTGTTGTCCATGAGTCGCAGGGCGTGCCCGATGGTCGGATCACTCTGGGCCTGATACCACGCCGGCGGCTCGGCCTCGGGACGGGCGAACCAGGCTCGGAGCGCGGCGATGAGCACCAGGTCCAACAGCCGGTCGAGCACCGCTCCCTGGCCCGCTGCGTCACGGACCACCTCTTCGCACAGCAAGGGCACGAGTGGGCAGTCCCAGTCGTCGGCAGCGAGGGAGAGCACCGGCGGAAGTGCCCGCATGAGCTGGTGGCTTACGTCTCCCATGGACTCGTAGGTCCCCACGATCATGACGTCGTCACCTTCGGGGTCGTTGCCCCACGACCGCACACCGAGGCTCATCGCCTCGGCCATGGGACGGCCATTCGGCGTGACACAGACCTGGTCCGCGAGGATCTCGACGTCGGGTGGGGTCCCCGGGTGATCGGCGACGATGTAGTGGCCGGGGCCGCGGGCCACCGCGACGTCGCCCATCCCCAGACGGACCGGATCACCCTCGTCGGGGACGATCCACGCCGAACCCGACGCGATCGCCATCACGGTCAGTGGAGCTTCGTCCATCACTCTGAGCGACCACGGAGGGCTCATCACACATCGCAGCAGGAAGGCGCTGCGGGCCCGGGGTCCATCCAGAAGTCCGACCAGTTCGTCCATCAACGAGACTGTAGACGATCACGTATGTATCTGATCGTCTGACCCATGGAGCGTCTCATCGATCCGTCGGAAGATGCCCTCATGATGAACACGAGACAGACCACCACAACCACTCCGACCACCACCGTGGTGATCGGCGCCACCGGCAAGACCGGGCGCCGCGTCGCCGAGCGTATGTCCGTCGTCGGCTCCACGGTTCGAGCTGCTTCCCGCTCGGGCGAAGTCCACTTCGACTGGAACGACCGCACGACGTGGACACCTGCGCTGACCGGCGCCGACGCCGCCTACATCACCTACTACCCCGACCTCGCCCTTCCCGGCGCGGCCGACGTCGTCGGAGCCTTTGCCGAGTTGGCGGTGGCGCACGACGTGCGCCGCCTCGTCCTGTTGTCGGGACGCGGCGAGGAAGGAGCCCGCCTCGCTGAACAGCGCGTGCAGGACTCCGGCGCCGACTGGACACTGGTGCGGTGCGCCTTCTTCAACCAGAACTTCGACGAGGCGTTCGCCGACGCCATCCGCGCCGGCGTCCTCGCCGTCCCCGGCGGCCAGACGGTCGAACCGTTCCTCGACGCGGATGACATCGCAGACGTCGTCGTCGCCGCACTCACCGACGAGCGTCACATCGGACAGCTCTACGAGCTGACCGGACCGCGATTGATGAGCTTCGGCGACGTCGCCACGGAGCTCTCCGCCGTGCTCGGCCATGAGGTCCGTCGCGTGCCGTTGAGCACCGCGGAGTTCACCGCGGAGCTGATAGCCGCGGGATTCCCCGAGGGCGAGGCCGTCCCCATCGCCGAACTGTTCGCCGAGGTCCTCGACGGACGCAACTCCCACCTGACCGACGGGGTGATGCAGGCACTTGGGCGTGAACCCCGTGACTTCGCCGACTACGCCCGCGACGCCGCCGCGACCGGCGTCTGGGACCGTGCCGGGGTCCCGTCATGAGTCCGCTGCTGCGCACACTGACGATCGTCTGCGCCGTCGGAGCGGCGACCGCCGCCGGCACTTTCTTCACCTTCTCGACCTTCACGATGAACGGACTGAAGCGCCTTCCCCCCTCCCAGGGAGCGAGCGCCATGCAGTCCATCAACCGCGAGGCACCCTCGCCGCTGTTCATGATCCTGTTGTTCGGAACCGGCGCAGCCCTGGCCGTGCTGGGGGTGCGGGCGGCCCTGAACCTCGACGACCCGGCGGCGAAGTACCACCTCGCGGCTGCGGGCATCTACCTCGTCGGCGTGGTGTTGCTGACCATCGGCTACCACGTCCCCCGCAACGACCTGCTCGACGCCGTCGATCCGGTCGGCGCGGAGGGGGTTGCGTACTGGGGCACCTACCTGCGGGAGTGGGTGGCGATGAACCACGTCCGCACTGTCGCTCCCCTCGTCTCAGCCGTCCTGCTGTCGGTCTCGCTGCAACTCGACTGATGCCGATCAGACGTCGCCGGTACCGGCGGGACCTACCCCTCGAGGACCCGCCGGTACACGGCGATGTAGCGGTCGACCATCGTGGAAGCGCTGAACCGTTCGACGGCGCGGGCGCGGATTGCAGAGCGATCCAGGTCGGCGACACGATCCACGGCAGCCGTCGCCCCGGCCTCCCCGGTCACCAGGAAGCCGTCGCGGCCGTTCTCGATCAGCTCGGGCATCGAGCCACGTGCGTAGGCGATCACCGGGGTCCCACACGCCATCGCCTCGACCACGCTGAAGCCGAACGGCTCGTCGAAGTCGATGAGGTGGAGCAGACCGTGGGCTCCGCCGAGGACCTCGCTGCGCTCAGCGGGGCCGACGGAGCCGATGAACCGAACCCGATCACCGTCGAGGTGGGGTTCGACCTCTTCGGTGAAGTACCGCTCGTCCTGGACGATGCCCGCGATGACCAGCGGCCGGCCGGCGAGGCGTGCCACAGAGATTGCGTTCGCAGTGCCCTTGTCGGGATGGATCCGCCCGAAGAAGAGCAGGTGCCCACCGGGATCCGGGTGCACGGCAAAGGCCCCCACGTCGATTCCGTGGTGGATGGTGGCTGCGTAGTTCAGGCGCGGATGGCGGTCGGCGTCGCTGATCGCCACATACGTGGTGGTCGGGTCGTAGCGCTCGTACACGGGAACGATGCGCTCCGAGGAGAACCCGTGGATCGTGGTCACGACGGGGGTGTCGACGAGGCCGCTGTAGGTGAGCGGCAGGAAGTCGAAGCCGTTGTGGATGATGTCGAAGTCTCCGGCGTGCTCGAACACGTCGGCGATGTGCACACACTCCGCGACCTTCGGGTCGATCCCCTCGTCTTCGGACCAGCCCGTGGGCGATGTCGCACGGAGCCGGGCGGCGGTCACCGAATCCGAGGTGGCGAACAACGTCACGTCATGGCCCCGTGCGACGAGGCCCTCCGTGAGCAGGGACGCGAAGAGTTCCCAGGGGCCGTAGTGACGTGGCGGCGTCCGCCACGAGACCGGAGCGATGACGGCCACTCTCAACACCGGATGGGTGGTGGCAATTCGTGAGTCGGCGACACCGACGACGCTACCCGCACCCCTACCCATCGGGTGGAGAAAGGCGTAGACTATTGCGGTACCTCTTGGAACAGACGCCCCGCTTGGGCTGGACGGCCAGTACCGGTTTCGTCGCCCTCCGCAGGCCTGTCGCCTCGACCGAGCTGACCTTGGAGCTCAGTCATGCACAGATCCCTGCCTGCCCGTCCCACTCCTGAGAGCGGCGACGACACAACCCGCAGCTTCTCGATGTTGTCGACGTTCCCACCCACCGAGTGTGGGATAGCAACGTTCGCTGCCGCGCTCACGGCAGGCCTCATCGCGAACGGTGGCACCGTCGATGTCGTGCGATGTGGCCCGGTGCCGACCTTCGAGGACGCATCGGTGCTCGGCACCATCGACCCGGACGACACGGCTGGACTTCCGCCGGCTCTCGACGTACTCAACCAGACCGATGTGGCGATCATCCAGCACGAGTTCGGCCTCTACGGAGGCCCCGACGGTGCCGATGTCGTACCCCTCGCGGAGAGCATCGTGGTCCCTCTGATCCTCGTCGCCCACACGGTGCCGAGCAGGCCTTCGGAGAACCAGAAGGCCGTGCTCGAACGGATCTGCAACCGCGCCGATGCCGTCGTCGTGATGACCGAGACCGCCAGCGCGCGTCTCGTTGCGGGGTTCGACGTCCCCGCCGCGAAGGTCACCGTGATCCCCCATGGGGCGGCGACACCTCCGGCCACGGGGGAGATGGATCTGACCCATCTCGAGCGGCACGCGCCGCGCCTGTTGACCTGGGGGCTGCTCGGGCCGGGGAAGGGCATCGAGTGGGCCATCGACGCGGTCGCCCGACTCAGCGATCTCCGGCCACACCCCGAGTACGTCATCGCAGGTGCGACTCACCCCAAGGTGCTTGCGCACGCGGGTGAGTCCTACCGGCGGATGCTCGCCGATCGCGCTGCGTCCTCAGCAGCGGCGGCACACATCTCCTTCGACGACGCCTATCGGGATCTCGCTTCGCTGACGGACCTCATCCGATCCGCCGACGTTGTGGTCCTCCCCTACGACTCGACCGACCAGGTCACCTCCGGCGTCCTCGTCGACGCGGTCGCAGCCGGTCGACCCGTCGTGTCGACAGCGTTCCCCCACGCCGTGGAGTTGCTCGGGACCGGCGCGGGTCTCGTAGTACCCCAGTGCGACTCCGCAGCCCTCGCGGGCGCGCTGCGGTCGGTTCTCACAAGACCCGGCCTCGCGGCGTCGATGTCCGCCGAGGCGCGGAGACTGGCTCCCGGGCTCGCCTGGACAGCCGTCGCCACCCGCTACGACGACCTCGCGGAACGTCTCCTCGCCGAGCGTGGGGCGGTGCGGCCGTGACCGTGTCGATGTTCGACCATCTGCTGTCGATGAGCGACGACATCGGACTGTTCGAGCACGCTGAGCTCGCCGTCGCCCGACCCGAGCACGGCTACTGCACCGATGACATGGCCCGGCTGCTCGTCGTCATCTCGCGCGAGAGCGAACCGGACCGACCGGTGCGCGAACTCGCCCGCACTGCGATCAAGTTCCTCGCCGGAGCCCAGCGTGTCGACGGGAAGATCCGCAATCGACGAAGTGCCCGGGGACGTTGGAGCGGCGGGCACTCGGTCGACGACTGCTGGGGGCGCAGCCTCTGGGCGTTCGGTACCGCAGCGCGCCTCGCTCCCGAGGAGTGGATGCGCCAGAGCTGCCTGGCCTACTTCGGCCACGGAATCCAACAACGGTCCCCGTCGCCGCGGGCGATGGCGTTCGCTGCGCTCGGCGCGGTCGACGTCGCAACGGCTCATCCGACCCACCGGGGCGCCCGCCTGCTTCTCAACGATGCCGTCACGACCATCGGACGCCCCGCGTCGAACCGGGACTGGCCGTGGCCCGAGGAGCGGCTGGCCTACGCGAACGCGGCCCTGGCCGAAGCGCTGATGGCGGCCGGTGACCTCCTCGGCCGCCCGGAGGTGACCGGGGACGGCATCACGATGCTCCGCTGGCTGCTCGATCGCGAAACCGTCGGCTCCCACCTCTCCCCCACCCCGGTCGACGGCGCAGGACCGGCGGACACCCCGCCGGCGTTCGACCAGCAGCCCATCGAGGTCGCGGCCATGGCCGACGCATGCCACCGCGCCTATCTGGTCACCGACGACGCCGAATGGCTCCGGGGCATCGAGATGGCCGCGGAGTGGTTCGCCGGCGACAACGACGCCGGCATTGCGATGTGGGACTCGGAAACCGGCGGCGGCTACGACGGACTCCATACCTCCGGCCCGAACATGAACCAGGGCGCCGAGTCGACGCTCGCGCTGGTGTCGGTGCGTCAACACGCCCGGCATCTCGTGACGACGAACGGTCATGCCCGGGCAAGCTCTCTCTTCGCCTAACGGCGATACCTACCGCGACGTCAGGCGGGTGAGCAGTTCGTCGAGGTTGACCGTGGCGATGCCGGCTCCCACGTCGGCGAAGCCGTAGGGCAGAACGAGATGTCCGTCGACGAGCATGCTTCCGCAGGAGTACACGACGTTGGGCACATACCCCTCGCGTTCGCTCGCTTCTGGAGCCAGCAACGGCTCATCGAGCTGTCCGACCAGACGAGCCGGGTCGTCGATGTCGAGCAGAATCGCGCCGAGGCTGTAGCGACGGAACGGGCCGACACCGTGGGTGACCACGAGCCACCCGGCCTCGGTCTCGAGCGGTGACCCGCAATTGCCGAGCTGGATGAGCTCCCACGGCAGCTGCGGCTCCTGGATCCTCTCGGCGTCACTCCACACCCTCACGTCCGGTGACCGCATCACGTAGTTGTTCATGTTGTCATGACGCCCGAGCGCCATGAACTGACCGTCGACCATCCGCGGGAAGAGGGCGATGCCCTTGTTGCGGGCGCACGCTCCACTCAGCGTTGCGACCCGGTAGCTGACGAAGTCCGTCGTCTCGAGGAGCTGGGGAAGGATCTGATGACCATCGAAAGCCGTGTACGTCCCGTAGTAGACGACCGTCCCGTCGTCGCGAATGAACCTGACGAGTCTGACATCTTCCATGCCCTGGCTCTCGGTGGGACCACTCGGGAAAATGACCCGCTCGGAGATCTCACTATCGGGTGCGAAATCCACCCGGTAGTTCGACGATGCAAGCCACTCGAAGACGTGGGTCGTCTCAGCCGAAAGAATGCGCTCGGCGGCATGCTCGGTCGAAGGGTGAAGGGCGGCATCGAGCTCCTGGTTGGTGAAGTCGTCGGGGAGACTCCCGAGCACGGTGCGTGCCAGTTGGTTGAGGACGCCGAGTTCGCCGAGCTTCGCCTCGAAGAACGCCTTGTCGTAGACGACGCCCGCCCTCCGCCCCGTTGTGGCATAGCGCGTCGGGGGGTCGAGGCTCACGGTCAGGTCGCGGCCGATGAGGCCGGTGCGGAACTCGATGGACGAGAGATGACCTTCGCCGACGGCGCGCAGACTCATCACGAACCGGGCGCTGGCGTCACCGAGATCTTCCTGGTCCGGCGCGAGCACCATCGAGGGGTTGCCGAGCGCAGCCGCTTCGATCGAGTACTCGTGGGAGAAGTAGGCCCCGATCAGGAGGCGTCTCTCGGACGACGCTCCGTCAGCGACGGCAACGCGGGTGGCAACGGTGTCGAAGTGTGACGCCAGAACGGTCCGAAGGTCACGGTGTCGCTCGCCGAAGTCGACCAGTACGGCATCCAGCGTCGCGTGGACCGCGGACTCGTCCATCGCCATGATCCGCTCGACGACGACTTCGGTCCGCGAACGTCCCTCGACGACGACGTCGTCGCCGGAGAGGAACGGCTTCACGATCACCCTGCGGGCATCGGGAACAATACGAACATCGGCACAACGGGTGACGGGGAGAGCGTTCATGAGCGGGCCTCCCGGCATCAGCCGATCAGATCGTCCACCGACATCAGCAGACCGCGCTCAACGTACTGGCTGACATCACCCATTGAGCGGTGTTCGTCGGGGGGCGATCCGTCGAACTATTTGTCCCAGGCCTTGTGAGCCTGGGTCTTTGCTTCCTGCTTCTCGTGCTTCGCGGCTCGCTTTTCTTTGAGCGAACGGCCGGGCTTCTTGGATTGTCCTGATGGAGCCGATTTGTTTGCCATGATGCAGCCTACGTCGAATCCACCTTCGGAAGCGGCTAATGGGTTCCGGCGAGGCGAACCCAGCCACCACATTGGCCGCCATAGGCTGGACGATGCGGTGCGCGCCTGATCACCAGATGTAGCCGGCGACCTTCTTCTCGAGGACCCTGCCGTCGAATGCGCGCGTAGCGGGTCCCCCGCCCGCTCCGTAGCAGACGTGTAGCGGTAGCAGGTGCTCCTCACGCGGGTGGTTGTAGCGGGCCGAGGGAGCGTCCTTCCACCGACTGAGCCGGCTGCGACGCTCGTCCTCGTCGATCGACGTGTCGGTGCAGACCGTCTCGAGCCACGCGTCGAACGCCTCGTTCTCGTGGTCCACTCCACTGGCCGGGTTGGCGGGCCCGAAGGCGTTCATGTTGTGGAAGCTCAGCCCTGACCCGAGGATCAGGACGTCGTCGTCCACGACGGAGGCGATGGCGGCGCCCATGTCGATGTGGCGGGCCGGGTCCAGGTCTCGCAGCATCGAGAGCTGAACCACAGGGATGTCGGCGTCGGGGTACATCAACATCAGCGGGACGAACATCCCGTGGTCGAAGCCGCGTCCCGTGTCGAGCGAGGCGTCGAAGCCCCCGGCTCCGAGCAGTTCCACGAGCCGGTCGGCGAGATCAGGGGCACCCGGTGCCGGGTACTTCAACCGGTAGGTCTCGGGCGGAAAACCCGTGTAGTCGTAGATGAGCGGTGGCGCCGCGCCGGCCGTGACCGTCGGCCCGGAACACTCCCAGTGTGCGCTCACGACCACGATGGCCTTCGGGCGCCCCAACGTCGTGTGCGCGCCCCGGAGGAACTTCACGATCTGGTTGTGGGATGGTTCACCCATCAGCGGCAGGGGGCCGCCACCGTGTGGGATGTAGAGAATTCGGCCTGTCATGGCACCGAGGATAGGGAGCCGTGGAGGCGGGCCGGTTCCACGGGCCGCCACTGGCTCCAGGGCGGCCCCTTGGATTGCGTGGGGCACGGCCACGTCGGGGATAATCAGTCGCTGTGAGCTGTCTCGAAGGGCGCCGCTGACATGCCGACTCCCCTACCAGGTCCGGGTTCCCCGACCATGGGCCCGCCGGACCGGGACGAGGTCATTCACATCACCCGCGGCCTGAAGACGGCAATGCAACCCGAAGGCGGGCTGACGGAGTTGCAGACCCAGGTGCTGACCGCCATCACCACTTCGATGACCGGATACGAACTCGACGTCGCCGAGCTCGAACCACTCGGACCCGTCGAGTTCGCGGAGGGGCTCGCCGGCCGGGACCTGAGGTTCCGCACCGAGATGACGCAGCTGATGGAACTCGGCCACATGATCCTCGAGGCCCCGGACCTCGCCGTGGCCGACCGGATCGTGTCGTTCGCGGCAGAGCTGGACCTGGACACCGCGCCGCTGCAGAAGGCGCGTGCCCTCGCCACGGGCTCGGCCCAGCTCGTCGCGGCCGACATCGACCGTGCGACGTACATCACACGTCTCGACCTCAGCAGCTTCACGCCTCTGCGGTCCGAGGACGACCACGTCCGAGCGTGGTCCTCGACAGTCGACAGCCCGGAACTCCTGGCCAAGTGGCGGGCCCTCGGTGAGCTGGAGAAGGGAACCCTCGGCCGGGCGGTGCACGACTTCTATCAGGCGCGGGGTTTCCGCTTCCCGGGAGAGCCGGGATCGGTTCCGCCGCTGCTCGCCCAACACGACTGGGTTCACGTCCTGGCCGACTACGGCAGCCGACTCGAGGCCGAGATCGAGGTCTTCGCCTTCATGGCGAGGGCGAGCGACAATCCCGAGGCGTTCGCCCTGTTGGGCATGGCCATCACGCTCTTCCACACGGGTCTGCTGCCCTCCGCCGCCGGCTTTTTCGAAGCGGACAAGGGAAACCTTGCGAAGGACGGGATGCCCGAGCGGCTCGCCGACGCCTTTCGGCGGGGAGCGCTCGGCAGAGGCAGCGTCGACTACATCGCCCTCGACTATTTCTCGATGGCTCACCGCCCGCTCGACGACGTACGCCGCGATTTCGGCATCACCGCCAAGTCGGATGCTGCCGTCGCCGCCGGTTCGCGGGGACCGTTCGAACCCGGCGGGATCAGCGAAGCGCAGATCGAAGCGGGACGGCGGATGGCCGAAACGCTCGGCCGCCCCTACGACGCCCAGGGGGCCCTGGGCTGAGCATCGGCCCACCGCAGGGAGCGTCATTCCCCGAGGTCGCCGGCTTGTCGATGGAGTCGGGCGATACGCCGGCCGACCTGGGCCATCGTCGCACGCAGCTCGCTAGGGAGGAGGACCTCGACCTCGGGGCCGAACGCCATCAGCTCACGCACTGCGGAATCGTAGGAATCGAACCGGAACGACCCCTCGACCCAGTCGGGGCGATCCGCGGGAGGGTCGGCATGGGGCCGTTGGCGCCAGCCCTCGGGGCTGCCTCTCACCGATGCCAACCGCAACGCTGCGGGAGAGAGGCGGACCCGGACGCGACGGAGCCGACCCGGGGGCGACCCGAACCCCGGCGGGAGCGGCGGCACCGTCTGTTCGAACGTGTCCAGCAGCTCGAACCCCCCGCCCGGACCGCGCTGCCCGTACACGGGAACCCCCGCCCCTGAGAGAACCTCGATGTCGCGCAACACGGTCCGCTCGCAGACCTGCAACCTGTCCGCCAGCTCGGCCGCGGTGTGTCGCCCGCCGTTCTGGAGGACGAGCAGGAGATTCACCAACCGACCCGCACGCACCGGCCACCTCCGCCCCGCTTTGACTCCGCCCCGGACGGTTTCCCGTAATTCATGACACATGGTGTCATGAAGCAGCGCTCATGATCTCCCAGCGGGTCACGTCCGGCCCGCAGACACACCATCGAGGAGCAGGAAGCGATGCCCGATCACGTCGAGGGAAGTGGAACCCCCGAGGACCCCTGGATACTCACGACTCCGCCCGGGAAGTCCGAGTTCGACGCCTGGCGAGACGAGAACTCCGACCCTCCCGCGCTGGTGGTCCGTGTCGGCTCCACCACGCTGCGTTATCGCCTGAGCTGCATCGAGGACCTGCACGCAATGCTCGTCGAGAATGGGGATTGGGTCGCACTTGGCAATGCCGATGAGCAGAAGGAGGCGAAGCCCGACACGGTCGAAGCGTGGGCTCGCTCGACCGACAACCCGGTTGGCGGCTGGTACGGGCTGCGCAAGGGTTATCGGGGCCGGTTCGGGAACTACGTCCCCCCGGTACTCGAGCACCTCGGCCTCGCCGAGGTGGAGCACAATGCCCGGAACAACCGCATGCGCGCCATCCCCTGAGCCGCGCCCACACGATCCGATCAGCGTCAAACCCGTCCCCGGCCACACGGTCTCGACGCGCCTCACGATCGGCACTCTCAGCGCCATCGGTGCGCTCCATGTCGCGTGGGGGCGCCGGTCCGGCTTTTCCTTCGCGACCCGCATCTGAACGACCGCGTCATGGGACGGCAGGTCACGCCATCCCCCGCTACCTGCTCTGCTGGTCGCTGGCAGCGCCTCCGACGCCTTCCGACGACTCGATCGCACGCTCTACTCCCCGCTGTGCGCATCTCCCGCCTTCGGTGCTCACCGAGCCACACGCCGACCACCTTTGGCAGACCCGGTGCGGACGGCCCGACAGTGTCGAGAGTCGAGCACATCGAGCTATCGGACGCGTCTCGGACCTGACCGCTGACCTCGAAGTCATCCAGGTGGTGGGTGATGTCGTCGGAGCGCACGTCTCACTCCAACGGTCGAGCGTCACCCAGCTCGGCGGCACGCCGTTCTGGGAGCCACGAGCGGTCGGCGCCACGACGGCCACTGGTAGTCTCCCGCGGTGAAGAGACCCCTGTCCCTGGTTGCCATCTGCCTGTTGACCGCTTTTCTCACATCGTGCGGGGGTGGCGGCGAGGGGAACGACACGGTCGCCGAACCGCCCACCGAAACGCCGACGACGCCTGCGCCCGAACCCACCGAGACGCCCGACGACGAGCTCACCTCGGTCCGTGCCCTCGGACGGGTGTGCGACACCGGCGAAGGTTTCGGCGACCTTCCCGTCTACGACCCGACCACACCGGGCCCACACCCCATTGCTGTGCTGGTCGAGAACGAGGACGGCGTCCTGATCGACCCGGGGATCGGCGTCCCACGCGACTGGACGGTCGGAAGCTCCGACGTCGAACTCGCCGAACTCGTGGCCTGCGGGACCCTCACCGAGCGGACTCCGAACGGGGGAACGTGCGACTTCACACGCGAAGACGGCACCGTCTTCACGCTGGACCTCGTCGACGTCACCTACGATCTCGAGATCTTCGAGACGGCCACTGGAGAACCCGTCGGTTCACTACCCCTCGAGGCGTCGAGCGGCGACTGCCCGACCGGGCTCGTCACGTCGATCGAAGAGGGTCAGGCGGGCTACTTCAACGTCTTCATGTTGGAATTCGACGACCCGGCGGTCACCGCTGCACTCGAGCCGTACGTCACCCCGTAGACGTCCGAGCCACCCTTGCACGCGCTCCAGGCTTGGCACTCAGCCCCGACCGGATAGCAGGCCCCGGCCGGACTCGAGAACCTGCGCAGCCTCCGCGATGACCGATGTGACGATGCGCCCTGCCGGTTCGGATCGGTCGACCATGCCTGCGATGGGCCCTGCATACGCTGGAGTGGGGTCGTTGCCCCCGGCATGGTCCGCGTCGCTGTCGGCGGCGAGAAGGCCCGCAAGCTCCTCTTCTCGTCCGACCCATCGATCGAGCCACTGCGTACGCAGGGAACGGGCGCCGATCCCAGCGGGCCAGTTCGACCGCCCGCGACCCTGCGCTATGTCGATCGCCGTCGTCCAGACGGAGTCGTCGGCCGAGGCGGCCAGTACCTGGTCGGGTAGCCGCGGCCAGTCGCTCTCGGCCTCGTCCGACACGATGAAGCGCGTACCCATCAGCGCACCCTGCGCGCCGAGCATCAGAACGGCCGCAAGCCCACGTCCGTCGCCGATGCCGCCCGCGGCGAGCACGGGGATGTGACCGGCGACATCGACCACCTGGGGAAGGAACGGCAACAGCGGGATCGCCCCGGTGTGACCACCGGCGTCGCTGCCCTGCGCGATGATCACGTCGACCCCGACCTCGACCGCCCGGCGGGCCGCCTCCACCGTCTGCACCTGGTTCAACAGGAGCGATCCGGCCCCACGAATGCGCTCGACGTAGGGCGCGGGGTCCCCGAACGAAAGCGTTATCGACGCAACGCCGGCCTCGAGCGCGGCGTCCAGCGGCGACGGGTCGTCCTCGATGAGCCAGGCGATGAAGTTGGCGCTGAAGGGCCGATCGGTCAACGCCTTCACCGCAGCAACCCGCTCGCTCACCTCGGCCGTCGACGCGCCACCCATCGCGACCGAGCCGATGCCGCCGACCGCGGCCACCGCCGCGCACAGTCGTGCGTTCGCGACACCTGCCATGCCCGCGTTCCCGACAGGGTGCTCGACGTCCAACAGGTCGCAGATTTCGGTCCGAACTGCCATCGGGCCAAATCTACTCACGCGGTTCACCGCCCACCGGCGCCCACCCGTCGTGCGGCTTCGCCATGGCGAACCTGCCCCACGACGAAGCGTGCTGTCAGCGCACGCGGCGGAAGAGATAGGCGAACGCCTGATTCGTATAGGCGACGCCTCGGCCGGTGCGTTCGATCAGTTCCGCGGTGATCTCAACGGGCTTCTTCGGCACGAGGTACTGCTCGAGATCGGCAGTCGTTGCCCGGTACCCACCGCCTCGAGGTGTGACGACCCCCGATAGCTCCAGGCGGGGATCGATCGACGCCAACGCCACATCACCATGGCTGGGGTTGGCCAACAGCGCTCCCCCGACACGCAGGTAGCTCGTGCAGTGGCGCGACACGGGACCCGCATACAGCGAGACGAGCAGGTCGAAGCCGTCGGCGGCGAGTGGCAGCGGCTCTGTGTAGTCGGCGCGGATGAACCCGACTTCGGGGTCGGCAGGTGCTCCGGCGACTGCGGCGATGATCTCGCGTACCCCGCCGGGGTCGTCGAAGAACCGAACGGCTCGCCGGTCTTTGTCCACGTAGGTCACCGAGGGCCACACGAACGAAGCCGCCACATCGCACCACGAGCCCGGGTACAGGACCGTCTCGGCGTCGACCGCCTCCGCCACCGCCCCGAACAGGCGATGGTGATCGCCGGGGTGTTTGTCCTGTTCCGCCCACAGCTCCGCCGTCTTCGTCCGCACAGCCTCGAGCCTACGGTCGCGGCGCTCGGCGGCCCCGGCCAGCAACGGCGCCGCTAGGAATCCGATCCCCGGCTCGACTCGGAGGTGAGGATTCCGGAGTCGTAGGCGGCCGCAACGGCCGCCGCCCGGTCGGTGACACCGAGCTTGTCGTAGATGTGAATGAGATGGGTCTTGACCGTGGCCTGACTGATGTGGAGTCGCCCCGCGATCTGCGCATTGGTATTTCCGGAGGCCACCTCGCGGAGCACCTCTATCTCCCGTACCGACAGTGCTGCGGCCATGGGGTCCCGCACCCGGTCGACCAGACGTTTCGCCACCGGCGGAGCCAGGACGGTCTCACCCGCCGCGGCTCGACGTACGGCATCGACCAGGTCCTCCGATGGTGCGTCCTTCAGGAGATACCCGGTGGCGCCGGCCTCAATCGCCCGGACGATGGCTTCATCGGTGTCGTAGGTGGTGAGCACCACGATCGCTGCGTCAGGCCATTGCGAGCGGATCTCCTCGATCGCTGCGACGCCGTCGAGCTCGGGCATGCGCAGGTCCATGAGGATCGCCGACGGGCGGTGGTGCAGGGCAGCCGCGACGGCCTCGAGTCCGTTTCCGGCCTCGGCCACGATCTCCATGTCGCTTTCCGCCGCGAGCAGCGAGACGATGCCGCCTCGCACGATCGGGTGGTCGTCGGCCACCACGAGGGTGATCGTCATCGCCTGGTCACCGGGAGCTGCACCGAGATCGTCGTACCGCCGGCCACTCCGGGTTCGATGTCGAGGTTCCCGCCGAGCGTCCGGGCTCGCTGCTCGAGTGCTTCGAGGCCCTGCCCCCCGGTCAGCGATCCGCGGTCGACGGGTGCTGCTCCGCTGAAGCCGACTCCATCGTCCTGGACGTCGAGTGCGACGGAGTCGCCGAAGTAGCTGAGGGTAATGTGCACCGCTCGGGCACGGGCGTGTTTGTGGACGTTGAGAACGGCTTCCTGTGCTGCCCGCAGAAGGGCCACTTCGACATCGCTGTCGATGGCGACCGGTGTGCCCGAAACCGTAAAGGTGGCGTCGACCTCGTCGTCCAGTGTCGCGAGCTGGCGTTGCATCGCCTCGACCAGCGAGCCGTTCTCGAGCTCGGCCGGTCCCATGGCGGCAACGAGTCGGCGGGCCGACTGGAGGTTCTCCTCCGCCGTGGACTCGATGGTCTCCAGTCCCGTCTGCCAGTCCCGGCTCCGTCGGGTGGCTCGGCTCAACAGAACGATCGAGGTGAAGCCCTGTGCCAGCGTGTCGTGGATCTCGCCGGCGAAGCGGGCCCGCTCTTCGAGCGTCCCCCGTTCCCGCTCAGATGCGGCGAGGTCCTCACGCGTCGCCTCCAACTGCGCGATCAGCGCCGCCTGGGCTGCGTTCTCGTCGCCGACCCGATGGATCGTGACCGACATGATCGCTCCGACGGCGAACGCCGCGAACGGAAACAGCAGTGTCCAACTCGGCTGATCGGCATCGATCCATGAGACCAGCCAGATCCCGCTGACGACCGCTGCAAGGACCACGCCGAGCGTCCGACCCTTCGCAAAGCACAGTGCGTACAGGGCGAACGTGAGAACCGACCAGCGGTCGTCGTGGAACATCAGTGCAGCCCATCCCCCGAGCGTCACCGCAACGGCGGCTGCAGCGCTGAGGTCCGAGAGGGTTCGGAACGGCTCGACCACTGACACCGTCATCGAGACCAGTACCACGACTGCCAGCACGGTCCACCACACCGTCGGCGCATCGGTGAGCGGTGACTCGGTGGTGAGCGCCAGCGACACGGCCCACGCCGCAACGCCGACTCCGACCCATACCGCACCAGACCGAGCGAAGGGCGATCGGGTGCTGTGGGCGCTATTCGAGGTGGCCATTTCGCTCATCTCCTTCAACGCTAGTTCCCGGCCGACTGCGGCTCAGGCCCGGACCAGGTCGGCATCGGCCGACGTGGCCGGCGCATCGTTCGTGGCTTCCGGGTTGTTGCGCGCCCGGTGTGCCCTACGTGCGGTGGCGAGCGAACCGAGTCCGGTCACGATCGCCAAGAAGAAGGAGACCGATGTCGTGCTCGTGGCGAAGTCGCTGGCATCCCAGGGCGTCGCGGCGCCATCGGCAAGCCCGGTCGGGATCGACACGCCCAGCCACGGTGAGAGGTGAAAGCCGATGGCTCCGATCATCAGCGCCGATGCAAGCAGGCTGCCAGCGAGGCGGATGGGGCGGTAAAGGATCGCCGCGCCCGCCACGATCTCGGCGATGCCGGTCAGGTTGTTGATGAACGGGTAGAAGAGGTCGATACCCGACCGGTACTCGATGTACTGGAAGACGTGGCCGGTGGCGAACTTCGCGATTCCCGAAGCGACGAGAAACAGTCCGAGGGCGACGGGCAGCAGGCGCTTGAGAGTGGTCATGGGATGCTCCAGGTGGTGACGGGTTGACGTCTCCCAGCATGAAGAACACCATCGCCGGCCACATCGACCAGGTGGTTGCTTCTCGGCTCAACCGATCGGCGCGTCGACCCTCTCGGCGACAATGGCCAGCAGCGAGCCGAGGAACGGGGTCTCGGCGAGAACCAGAGTCGCCGGCTTGCTATCGCTCGTTGGCGAGCCCTTTCGGGTCCACTCGATCAGGGCACGGTGACGTCAGTGTGCGAGAAGTCGTCACCGACGAACAGGAGCGGCTGACCCAGCCGCCTTGCAAGGGCATACGAGAACGTGTCACCGAAGTTCAGACCGGCCTGATGGCGCCCCTTCCCGAAGCGACGCCAGGCCACGATTGCTTCCTCAGCGAACTCGGCATCGACTGGCACTATTTCGATCGCTATGCGCCCGAGCAACTCCTCCAGTAGCTGCGTCCCGGCTGAACCCGTCTTGGCTTCGATCACTATTCCGAGCTCCACCCGGGCCGCGGCGGACATCACACAGTGTTCTGCGAGAAGCAGATGCTCGAACTCTCTACCGCCATCCTCGTCGAACAGCACGGCGACAATCGCCGACGTGTCGACGACGATCACACCGGCAATCCGTGCTCGTCGTAGCCGATGACGTCGTCAGGGTCTCGTCCGTCGAGCAGCGGCAACCGGCCGAAACGCTCCACGATGTCGCCAAGCCCCAGAGCCCGACGACGACGACGCTCCACCTCGAGTCGAGCTTCGAGAGACGCAACCACCGCGTCGGTGATCGACTCCCCTGTCAGCTCAGCGAGATCACGCGCCAGCCGGTCTGCTCGCTCACTCTTGATGCTCAACGCCATATCTACCAATCTATCTAGTATGGAAGATAGGTGTCAACGGAGTGGGGATGCCCGGCATCGGCATCTCAGCAGGTTCTGCAAACCTTCTCGCTGAAGGAGCCGGTGGACTCCAGGCGCGCATGAGCTCGGCGCCGTAGCGGCACACATCGCGACCGCCGGTCACCTGCGACCCCGTTCGTCGGCAACTGGGGGACGGTGGAGGGAGTGGCGGTCGCTGCAGGTCGTGGTGGGGGCTTCGATGCCGGTCACCGGAATGGCGCTCATCGGGCTATCTCACTGCGACCTCATCCTTGGTCTGGTTGCGGACCAGGACGATTCCGTGGACGGCGATTCCGAGGCCCCAGCCGGGGAGTGCCCAGGTCGACTACCAGGCCGCCCATTCACCGGCGATACCGGCGGAAGTTCAGGCCGTCAGGGCGCGGCGGGCCCAACAAGACCACGCTACTGGTCACCGTCGACCGCTGAGGCCGACACGACAGGTTCGACTACCGGCTTGACGTCCTGGCGCTTCAGCCAGCTCAGGATCGCTTCGGTTGTCTCCTCTGGCATCTCCTGCTGGATCCAGTGACCGCAGTCGAGGCCGACGATGTCGACGTTCGGTACGAAGTCCGCCAGGTTCCCCGACCTCGGAATCGAATCCTGGTCGCCGTAGATCATCAGTGCCGGCTGATGAACGACCGGATCGACGTCGGCCAGGAGATGCCAGTTCCTGTCCATGTTCCGATACCAGTTGACGCCGCCCGTGAACCCGGCGGCCTCGAAGGCGGAGACGAACACGGCCAGCTCGTCGTCGCTCATCACCGGGTCTCCCAGCGGTACTTCCGCAAGGGCGAGGTCGATCATCATCATCCCGGGCTCAGGCTCGGCGATCGGCACATTCTTGCGATAGAGGTTCCTCAGGAATCGCTCCGCGTTCTCGTCGAGCACGGCGTCGGCGACACCGGGGTGGCGATTGAAGTGAACGAAGTAGAAGTCGTCACCGAAGACGGCTTCCATGAACTCGATCCAGGGCTGGTCTCCCCGTTCCTGGTAGGGCAGGCTCAGGTTGACCACCCTGCTGACGCGGCTCGGGTGCAGCTGGGCGAGCCCCCACACGACGTTCGCACCCCAGTCATGTCCGACGAAGACTGCGTCGTCGTACCCGAAGTGATCGAGCAGGGCGACGAGATCACCCGTCAGATGTTCGAGGCCGTAGGCGGCGACGTCGGCTGGTCGTGACGAGTTGCCGTAGCCGCGCTGATTGGGCGCGATGACGTGGTGGCCAGCTGCGGCAAGGGCCGGAATCTGATGGCGCCACGAGTAGGCGAGTTCGGGCCAACCGTGACACAACACGATCGGCTTTCCGGCGTGTTCACGGCCTGCTTCGAAGACCTCGAGTTCCACCCCGTTGACCGCGATCATGGTGGGTGCGGGGAAATCGATTCGTTCTGACACGGCATTCCTCTGCATCTCTTCGGGAGTAGCTGCAGATCAACGTAGGAACCATTGCGGACAGATTCGGTCCTGAATTAATGACAGACTTGGAAGATGTCGAACGATCCCACCCGTCGGGCGCTGCAGCTGCTCTCGCTGCTGCAGACGCATCGCGTGTAGCGGGGTGCTGAGCTCGCTGAGCGTCTCGAGGTCACCGAGCGGACGATTCGCCGCGACGTCGATCGGCTGCGCGATCTCGGCTACCCGGTCGATGCCACGCCGGGGACCGACGGTGGGTATCGCCTGGCGGCAGGCGCGCACCTACCTCCGTTGTTGCTCGATGATGACGAGGCCGTCGCCGTGGCCGTCGGCCTGCGCTACGCCGCAGGAGCCGCGATCAGCGGCATGGAGGACACGTCACTGCGATCCCTGACCAAGATCGAATCGCTGCTGCCGGATCGGCTTCGCCGACGATTGTCGGCGCTGAGTTCGACCGTGACGTCGGTGCCTCGGACCACCGACGACGCCGTCATCGACCCCGAAGCGCTCAGCGTTCTCGCCGCAGCGTGTCGTGACAGCGAGGAGGTCCGCTTCGACTACCGACGAAGAGATGGCGATGACAGCCGACGACTCGTCGAGCCGCACCAACTCGTGACCGCAGGCCGGCGTTGGTACCTCGTTGCATGGGACCTCCGCCGCAACGACTGGCGAACGTTTCGACTCGACCGACTCAGCGGTCCCCGGCCGGCGGGCAAGCGATTCACCCCCCGCGTGATCCCCGGTGGCGACGCGGCGAGCTTCGTCGCCGCCTCGATCGGACCGGCGCTGCGTCTCCAAGAAGCAACGCTCGCCATCAGCGCACCGCTCGCCGAACTCCTTGACGTGCTCCGGTGGATAGACCACACACCAATCCGGTCAGAGGCAGCGTCGTGTGTGATCGGGATCCGTAGCGAGGACCTCGGCCGGCTCGCCATGACCGTCGCACGCATCGCGCTCACTGCGCCCGTCGAAGTGCTCGAACCGGTCGAACTGGCCGACACGATCAGACAGCTGGCAGACAACTGCTCGGCGAACGGCTGACGAGCCCCAGCTCCGGGGAGCCACGACCGTGCATTCTGTCCGGATTCTGGTTCGCCGTTCGTCGTGTCTGTGACAATCAGAATCGACCACCGAACCAAGGGACGTCAGACCGTGAAGTACATGCTCCTCCTTGCAAGCAACCCTGCCGATGAACCAACCCCTGACAGCGAAGCATTCGGCCCCTACATGGGCGAATGGGCCGCCTACAGCCAGGCACTCGCCGAGGCGGGGGCCCTCGTCGCCGGCGAAGCACTGCAGGATGCCGACACCGCGAGCACCGTTCAGGTACGCGATGGCAGGCGCATCGTGACCGACGGTCCGTTCATCGAGTCGAAGGAGGTCATCGGCGGCTACTACGTGATCGATGTCGCCAACCTCGACGAGGCGCTCGATTGGGCAGCCAAGATCCCGAACGCCCACTTCGGGACCGTCGAGGTCCGCCCGGTCATGGAGTTCGACGGCTGACGAGCAGAGCCGCGACAGGTTGTTGAGGAATCCGATGGGTGTCGCCGACGTCTTTCGTGCGGAGTGGCCGCTGCTGGTGGCCACCCTCATGCGAGACGTCGGCGACCTGACCATCGCCGAAGATGCGGCTCAGGACGCGTTCCTCGAGGCATCGACGAGATGGCCGACCGACGGGATCCCCGACCGGCCAGGTGCATGGTTGGTCACGACGGGCCGACGCAAGGCCATCGATCAGATCCGCAGACTGAAGCGATTCGAAGACCGTCTCCCGGTACTGGCCGGCGACCGCACGACGGTTCACTCCGACGACACCGGGTCACCCGACGTCGACGGTTCGCAGGCGCTCGATGACCAACTCGCGCTCCTGCTCGGCTGTTGCCACCCTGCCCTCGCCCCGGAGGCGCAGGTCGCGTTGACACTGCGGATCGTCGCGGGGCTCTCCACGCCACAGATCGCCCGGGCGTTTCTGGTGTCCGAGGAGACGATGACGCGCCGCATCACACGCGCCAAGTCGAAGATCCGGGCCGCACGAATTCCCTTCGAACCACCCACGCTGGACACGCTCACCGAGCGCATCGGCGCCGTCTGCGAGGTGATCTCGTCGGTCTTCACCGAGGGCCACGCCAGCGCGACCGACACGGCACTCATCCGCGGAGACCTCTGCGAAGAGGCGATCTGGCTCGCTCAGCTCCTGAGCAGGCTCGCCCCGAACGATCCCGAGGTCGCGGGACTCCACGCGCTCCTGCTGCTGACCGACGCCCGACGATCCAGCCGTCTCGATCGCCACGGCAGCCCGATCCTCCTCGCCGACCAGGATCGGTCCCTCTGGGACCAACCGATGATCGCTCGCGGTCTCGCGGAACTGGCGAGAGCGCACTCCTTCGGGCGAGGCGGAGCGTTTCAGTTCCAGGCGGCGATCGCCGCCCTGCATGCCACCGCTCCCAGCTTCGAGGCGACCGACTGGCGGGCGGTTCTGCGCCTGTACGACGTGCTCCTGCAGCGTCAGCCCAGCGCGCTGATCGCGTTGAACCGGGCCATCGCCGTCGACCACGTGCGCGGGCCAGGCGCAGCGCTCGCCGCTCTCGACGCGATTGAACAGGCCGATGACCTCACCGGTGACGTCAGCGGGTACGTGTACTTTCACACCGCCCGATCCAGCGTCCTGGCCCGTCTCGATCGCCTCGACGAGGCCGAAGAAGCACTCGACGTCGCAATCGGGTGCAGCACAAACGAATCGGAACGATCGTTCCTTCGGCGACGACGGGACGAACTGGCCGATGGAGGGATCTGAACGGGACGGTCGGTCCGTGTCGCAACCCGCTGCGACGGGCTCCTCCGCGGCTCAGCAATACCCCTGACCAGCCACGACGCGGCGCTCGGCCCTCGTGGCCCGGATGCATACCGATATGTATCCCGTTTCGGTATGCTTCTCGAATGGCTACCGCACAGATCGCCGTTCGACTCCCCGAACCGCTCCTCTCCGACCTCGATGACCTCGTCGAGAGTGGAGCCTACAAAAGCCGAGCAGCCGCGGTCCGAGCCGGCATCGAAGCGATCATGAGACTCGAACAGCAACGCAGGACGGACCGAGCCATCGTCGACGGCTACACCCGGCAACCACCGACTGAAGCCGAAGACCGCGCCGCACTTGCGTCGCTTCGTGAAGCAATCCTCGACGAGCCATGGTGACGACCCCCGACCGAGGGCAGATCTGGTGGGGCGAACTCGAAGACGCCGGTCGGCGCCCGTTCCTGATCATGACCCGCTCGGCTGCGATTCCTGTGCTCAACGCTGTTCTCGCGGCGCCTGTCACCCGCACCATCAGAGGAATTCCCACCGAGCTACGACTTGGCGTGGACGACGGCATGCCAACCGACTGCGTTGCGAGCTTCGACAATCTCCGAGTCGTACCCAAGGCCTACCTCGTCGACCAGATCTGCGCGCTACAGCCAGCCCGACTCACCGAAGCATGCGCCGCAGTCCGCGCCGCCATCGACTGCTAGCTCCGAGGCCGGGCGCTGCTCACCCACAGTGAGAACCACGTCTGGTCGAACGGCTTCCTCGGGCAACGCGTAACTACCGAGCACCTTCAAGTCGACCAACAGCACTCGACTTCGCCGGATATCGCTCGCCCGCCGGAGCGTTCCGGAGCGCGATTCCCGAGTGGGTGATCGGCTGAAACGCTACTTGCCGTTCGTTGCCGCTCCTTACCGCTGGCTGCCATTAGCGAAGCATTTGCACGTCGAGTGGCACGAACTCCGGGGCGATCTCGACACGTTCGGGGAACCGGTCGGACGCAGTCCCGAACCGCAGCGCGGCGGGGTCAGCATCGGGATTGACAGACAGAACCTCGCACTCGAGAAGGTCGGGGTCGCGGAAGAACAGGCTGATCTTCCGCCCGAACTCGGTCACCACCCCATCGGTGGCCCCCTTGGCCATCAGCCGCCTTCGGATCTCCCCGAACCGCTCGAGGTCCGCGGCGCGGAACCCGATGTGGTCGAGCCGACCACGCCCGAACATGGGGCGCTGGTGGTCGGCCTGCGAGTTCCCCTCGACCTCGAAGACGTTCAGCTCGGTGGTGGGGCCCAGCTTGAGGATGATCATCCGCGGACCGCCCGGATACTCCGGTCCGTCAGCTTCGACCACGGCGTCGAGTACCTCGGTGTAGAAGTCGATGAACCGGTCGCCGTCGTTGGTGATCGTGGCGACATGGTCGATGCCGACGGTCAGCATGGAGATCCTCCTTGTCGAGTGCTCTGATCCGAAGGGTCGCACAGGACGATGGCTCCCGGTCCCAACCCGCTCCTCCCTGGCCGTCTCGTTCAGAGGCCTCGGGCCGGTAGGGGGTTTGTCATCGGGCCACATCGACGGTGTCGGTGCGGAACAACACGATGCCGGTCCAGGCGAACCAGGCGATCGAGCCGAGCCCGAAGACCATGCCGACGTCACTGAGCCCGGGGATGAGCGTGACGAGTCCCGCAAGGGCGCTGACGATGCCGAGGACGTTGAGTCCCTTCGGCAGGCGCCCGGTGCCCCATGCGGCGAGGCTGACGAGCAGGATCCAGAGGCCGCCCACCAGTTCGTTGCCGCCGCCGAGGCCCTCGGTGACGGTGTCGATGGCCGACCAGAGGTTCTCGGCGGCTCCTGAGTCGGTTTCGTCGAGATCGGCGACGGCGGAGATGCCGATGTTGGAGATCATGCCGGTGGCGAACATGAGGCCGGCCCAGATGTAGGCGAACACGGCGCCGATGTCGGCAAGCTGGGGGCTGACGTCGCCCAATCGGCTGCGGAGCGCTCGTGCGAGCGGGATGATCGCCACACCGAAGACCACAAAGATGACGAGGTACCAGACGAACAAGACGGTCTGGTGTCCCACCAGGAAGTCGACGGACTCCGCCGGCGTCGCGTCGGAATCGGTGTAATCGCTCAGACTGCTCACGAACAGGGCGATGCCGAACACGAACGTCGCCGCGGCGACGAGGCCGCCGATCGCGCCCGCTCGAGATGTCGACCGTGAGGCCGGAACGTGGACGCTGGTCTTGGTGGTCATGGTGTCTTCCTTGCTTGGGATTGGGCGGTCATGGGGAGTCGGGGCCGGCGGGCGTGATAGTGACGATCTCGATGGCCAGCGACGTGAGCTGGTTGATCACACCGTGCAGATGGGCGGAGTCGCGGACCTCACCGACCAGTCTCAGGTCATCCGTTCGAGTGCGTCGAGGATGAGGTCGAGCCCGAACTCGAACTCGGCGCTGAAGTCGTAGCCGGGCTGGAGGACATGGCCGGTGGTGAACTCGGTGAGGTAGGGGTAGGTCTCGGCGGACAGCGGCCCGAGGATGCGGCCGGCGAGGTCGGCCATCTCCGCGCCACCGGTGGCGGGCAGGTTCGCCTCCTGGAGGGCGAACCCGTACACGTAGCTGTCGAGCAGGACGTAGGCGTGCGCGGCCATCTCCAGCGACAGTCCGCCGCGCCGCAGGCAACCGAGCACGGCGTCGTGGTGGCCGAGCGTCTCGGGGCCGGGGTTGGTGCGGGATTCCATCAGCGGCGCAGCCCACCAGTGCCGGCTCAGCACTTCCCGGGCCGACACGCAGCGTTTGCGCATCGCGTCCTTCCAACCCAGCTCGGCCGGCGGCCGCTCGATCGCGGCGAAGACCCGATCCACCATCCCATCGACGATGGCGTCCTTGCTGTCGAGGTGGTGATAGATCGTCATCGGCTTGGTGTCGAGGGCGTCGGCGAGCTTGCGGATCGTGAACGCGTCGACACCGATCTCGTCGGCGAGCGCGACCGCGCCGTCGAGCACCCGATCGACGCTCAGCCGCGGCCTCTTCGACTGGGGCTTCTCCTGGGTATCAGACGCTGTCATCGCTTCTCCTTCCGCATCTTCGGTTGCCGACAGTACTAAGTACGAGTACTGTACACAACAGCTCGGTACTAAGTACGACATTCGGAGGACGACATGCACGCCTCGACCGATCGCAGGCCAACGAGGCGAGCCACCACACCATCGCCCGCCGCCGATCCCAGAACGATGCGCGCCGTCGCCCAACGCGCCTTCGCCGGGCAGGGCGTCGCGAAGGAGGCCAAGCGGGCCCACAAGCCCGACGCGATCGACTTCGAAGAAGCCGCCGTCTCCACCATCTCAGGGATCACCGCCCTCCAGGCCCTGACGAAGGTCGGCCGGCTCGAAACGGGCCAGTACGTGCTCGTCATCGGCGCCTCCGGGGGTGTCGGGTCGTTCACGGTTCAGCTGGCCAAGGCGCTCGGCGCCACCGTCACCGGAAAGCCCGTCATCAGGGTGCGGCCTTGACCGCCGGCACGACCGGGGACACGCGACGCCGGTTCACCCGTCGCTGCCGTTGGCAGATCGGCTTCGTCGCCGCATCGATCGTCTGGGCCGCCGTGATCATCGACACCGGCGACGTCGCCTGGCCGCTCGCAATGTGGATGGCCACAGCCCTCGGCCCGCTGTCACTGCACCGGCGCAGAGCCCACGCCGACCACTGAGGCCCATCCCCTGCAACTCAGCCGGGGGAGTTCACCGCCGAGACACCACGCTCGGGTGGCCTCGACGCGGGAGCCATAGGCAACCGACGGCAGGGAGCGGAACAGAGTCTCACTCTGCGTGCGGTGTCGGAGGGGGGACTTGAACTGCTCCCGGGCCATTGGGATGCCTGTCGATAGGTAGTGTCTTCCCTGGTCAGCGTGGGTATTTGGGCGTGCCGGATTCCGATGTTTCGGGTCGATTCTGGGCCGTTCCCGAAGATTCTGATGACACGGTGATGACAAGCGACACACCCTTCGCTCCCCCTCCGACACGTGCGCGGGGTCGGCGCATCACTCGGTTGCCTTGGGGTGGCCGACGTGGGCGTCGGTGAGCCAGATCGTCTTGGCCTTGTCGTCGATGCAGTACCAGAGGCGCCCGCCGGCGGTGACCTCGTACTGCCACTGCTCCATCTCGACGCCGTTGACACTGCGCTGGCCGAGCGAGCCCTTCAGCGGGTGCTGGCGGCTGTCGCGCTGGCGAGGGTCGGTGGTGATGCGCTCCCACGCTGTTCTGGCGTTGGCGGCTGCGGTGGCGCAGATCTGTTCCCAGCCCTTCACGGCGTCGTTGTTGGCGTAGCGGAAGTCCCACCCACCGGCAGTGGGCGGCGGCGCAACGCGTTCCTTGCGCTTGGGCATCTGCTCAACCGGCGGGAACGGTGACCTGGTCCCCAGCGGCTTCGATCGGCTTGCGCAGCCTGCGGGCAAGGGCCGGGTCGGCGTGGATCTCGGCGGTGCCTTTCCACTCACGAAGCAGCTGTGCGACCGGTGCGTAGTTGTCGACGTCGGCTGCGCCGACGAGGGTGCGGGTCAGCTCCTCGACGAAGAGCTTGCGGTCGGCCTTGGGTAGGAACGTCGACCAGGCGAACGCGTCGTCGACAGCGGCATCGAATGCTGCGGGATTGCGCACGGCGAGGTTCCGCAGCAGGCGGGCCAGGGCCTCGAACGCCTCGGAGCGCTCGTCGTCTCGGTCAGCTTGGCTCAGCCGGAGGGCGGGCGCGTTCCGGCGCCGCAGCACCACGTCGTGTTCGGCCAGTTCGGCCACGACGTCGTTGGGCTGACGCAAGAACTCAGAGAAGGGACGCTCGACAACACGCATACTGCAAGATATCTGAACTACTTCAGAAGTCAACGGGAAGAGGGAACCGTCCCGGCCGACCATCCGGCGGCGCGTACGAGACCCTGCATCGGTCGCCCGTTCCGATGGTGGGTTTCATCCAAGTTTCCGCACGTCGAGGAAGCGGAGCGGCGCCAGCTCGAGGATCCCCCAGGCCGCCTGTCCGCCTGGCACATCGGCGGCGAGACCCTCGACCATCGCCGACCTCCATGCCAGGTCTTCGCCTCGGGACACCGGCCACGTCAGCTCGTGGCTGGACCGCATGTGCCAGTGGCCGTGCAGGACCAGCTTGGGTTCGGTGGCTCGCACCGCTTCGGCGACGAACTCCCTGACCTCGTTGGCACGAATCTCGTCAGCAGCCGGCAGCCGGAGGCCGAGCAGGGGAACGCCGGCTGGCGCGTCGTGGGCGACGAGCACATCGAGCCGGTCGGCCCCGAGTCGCTCCAGACCTGCACGGGTGGGGCACTCCCCTTTCCACCAACTCTCGCCCACAACCCGTTCATGCCAGTCGACGGAGAACGCGCCTCCGAGTGCGCCGAACCGAACGCCGCTCCCTGGTCCACCGCACCCCCGCGGAAGGTAGGCGCATCGTTGCGAGATCTGCACACCTCCGGGACAGCGCGGAAGGCGGCGAGGGCTTCCAGTCGGCGCGTTCCAGAGGGACCTTTCGATCGCTCTGATCTCGTGGGTCGTGGTCGAGGCCGCCAGACCATTGGAGGCGATCTTTCATCCGGCAATCGGCGACTACTGTTGGCGTCTTGTGACGAACGAACTCCCGCCGCCGCCTCCGAAGACCACGTGGACTCAACGGGGCCCCCGATACTTCCCGGGGTGGGTCATGGCGCTGATCGCCACGACCCTGTTCGGCTACCAGCTCTTCATATTCCTCTTCTTCGCGGGAGGCGGACCATGGTGGATCTGGCTCTGGTTGATCGCGGGCTGGGCAGTGGTGTCCGGCAGCCTGGCGATCGCATGGTGGAACATCAAGAGGGGGCCGCGAGCCATTTCCTCCGGCACTGGCGTCAGTGAGTTCCTCGAGGAGGCGGACCGAAACGAGTTGGATGCGGACCGAACCAAGTTCGATGCCTATGACCGGGCAGAGGATCTGACCTCGCCCGATTGAGTCGTGCAGTGACTTCGTGGGACGAGGGCCCTGCTGCCGCGCTCATTCCGCCCTACACGACCGTCGATCATGTTCCTGACCTGCGGTGTTGTGGTGTCGGAGGGGGGACTTGAACTTACCTCCCCGAACTGGCAGCGAACGGCAATAGGTGGCCAGTAGCAGACCATTGCAGAGCGACACCCCCGACGTAGCCGGTCAGGCGACCTCGAGGAACTTACGGAGGGCTTCGCGGATGACCTCGCTGGTGGTGGTGTGGTCGGCCTCGGCGCGGGCTTCGATGGCAGCCTTGAGCTCGGGATCGATCCGCACCGGCACGACATCCGCCGGGCCCGAGCCCATGGTCGGGCGGCCGCGGCGGCGGGTCTTGAGCTCTTCGACGTCGTAGTCGGTTGTCTCGACTTCCTGGGCCAGCGCGTCGATGTCGGCGTCGGTGAGGGTCCGTCCGGTCTTGGTCTTGTGCGTGGTCATCGTGTCGGGTCTCCTCCGGTGGGGAGCAGGTCGTAGAACTTCGGGCGCAGTTCCATGGCGTGGATCACCAACTCGGCATCCACGAGATCGAGCCAGATGACCTCGAGTAGGTTGCCGGCCGGGTCCGGGCCGACGGCGAGGACCTTCGGCGGGTCGGCGTCGGGCTCCAGATCGACGACGACGACCGCGTGCTCGACCGCGTGAAGGATGGTCTCCTCCTCGTAGCCGTGCTTGAACGCTGATCGGTGGAACCGCACACCCGGTTATCGTAATACGAATTGATGGGCGTGGGAAGTGTCGGAGGGGGGACTTGAACCCCTCATCTGGGATTCCGACTCTTGCTGGCGATTCTCTGTCTTCCCAGCTCAGACAGGGTGTCGGGTTGTAGGTCGTTCCGGCCGATCCCGTCGATTCGGGGCCGTTTCCGGGGATTCTGATGACACGGTGATGACAAACGACACAGGTCGCGCCGTTCGGGATCAGGAGTCCATCGTCGCGGCGACGAGTGCCTTGACCTCCAGGTCGGGGAAGCCATGCCCCTTGCGAAGTGGCCCGCACGGTGTACCCGCCATCCGCAGCGACAGAGCCATCAGGTCGAGGGGGAATCCGCCTGCGAGGTAGTGCTCGGCGAGGAACACGAAGTCGTTCATCGAACCAACGACGCTGCGGTTCGCCGTCTTTGCGTAGCTTGCTGACTCCATGGCTGCGGTCTCCCGCAGGATGAACTCGAGCGGCACCTCCATCGCATCGAGCAACCGCCCCAGCTGATCGGGCAAGCGACCGGCGACCTTCGTCGCCGGCGCAAGTGGAACGAACACTGGCAACAACGTCCGCTCGTTCACGAACAGCGCAACCTGCGGCTTCCAGAACAGCGCGGTCGCATACCAGTTGCCGAGCGCCGTGCCCGGCTCCTCGACCGGCTCCCCCACGGGCTGCTTCACCCGATCGAGCAGCTTCTTCGTCGCATGAATCGTGAACACGAGCGCAAGCCTGCCGGGCGGGGGGTCGTCAGCCGGCGCGGCGGACCACGGCGTGGCCCTCGCGCACCAACTTGGCGATCGACCGGTTCTCGCTGAGGTGCTCCCCCACTCCGACCACCAACTCCTGACCGACAGCCACCGCCAGCTTCTCCAACGTCTCAAGGCTCGGCCGTGTGCCGCCGCCCTCCATCCGAGCGATCGCGGACTGGGTCGTCCCCATCCGCCCGGCCAGTTCCGCCTGAGTCAGCCCGGCCTCGGTCCTCAGCCGATACACCAACTCCCGGAACTCGCTGATCCGCGCCTCGTCCTCATGGGCAGCCTGGCCCGCCGGAGAACGCTTCTTCTTGATGTCGTTCCAGCTCGTCAGCTCACTCATCACTCGTCCTCCGCGGTGTGTCGCTCCGCGATGCATCGCTCCATCGCTCGGCGGGCTCGATCGACCTCTCGTCGTTCCTGCCGCCGGGTCTTGTCCCTCGTTTGCCAGCCGATCGGCGTGGAAGTCGACGCGACCTTGATCGTCATCATCAAGGGCGAGGTACCAGTCACGGACCTCGGGCTCGAGTTCGACCTCACCCCAAGACATAGCGTTCATGCTATACTACCCGTCGGCGAGTCGGCCGGCACATCAAGCTCAGCCGTGTGATCTCCCCAGTCGTTCGCATCGGAGGCGCTCTGGGCCCTGCACAACGTGTCGGAGGGGGACTTGAACTCACCTCCCCAAGGCGGCATCTGGCGTCGTCCCGCGGTAACCAGCGTCCCTGCGGCATCTGGCAACCCCCGAATCCGCTCCCTACCGCTCCAGGACGCTGGATGCCATTAGCAAACCATTAGCACGCGACACCCCTCCCCTGCTCCGGTTCCAATCCGCGGTGCACTCGTCACCACCGAGGAGAATATGCGCCATCAAGGACATCGGCGGCAGAGGTGACGCAGAAGTGCCGATCGGGAGTGGCTGACTTCTTGCATTCGCTTGAGCGATATCGGACATGTTGTGGCTCGCAGCTGCGGTTGTTGTGAGCGTCAACCTGGGTCAGGCTTTGTCAAGGGTGCGGCTGCCAGCGCTGCACCCCACCGGCGCCGTAGGCGAGCGCGTGGATGGCCCTATTTGGTTCGATTCCGAGGAAGATCGCGTCGGGGTTGTTGACGCCATCGGGGGCGAACTGATCGAGGTCGTAGTCGAAGACGCCTGTCCAGAGTCGTTGCTTCGTCGATGAGTCGCCGTGAATGACGGCCTCGCCCCACACGAGGAGCCCATCGCCGGCTTCGTTGGTTTCCCAGTGCATCGCAACGGTCGGATTCTGTTCGACGTTGCGGGCCTTGACCGAGGAGCGCGAGGTCATGATCCAAACGGTTGATCCTTCCCATGCTGGGTGGACCGGCACAACGTGCGGCTCCATCTCCGCGTTCGTAGTTGCCAGGTAGGTACGAACCGAGAGATCTCGGGCGATGCGTTCAATGTCTTCGACCTTCATGGTGATCCTTCCGGGTCTTGTCAGAGTTGGGCGAGTTCGTTCAGCATCGTCCGGAACTCGTCCTTGCCACCGGCGACTGATGGGGCTCGTTCGAGAATCGATGGCAGGACGTCCTCGAGAACGCCGATTGCGTCGGATAGAAGCTCTTCGCCTTGGGGCGTCAGTGTTGCGAGCGCGAGCCGGGCGTCACGTTCGTTCTTCACGGTCTTGGTAATACCTAGGCGCTCCAGCGGTCGCAGAGCCCGAGTGACCGCCGATGGAGAGAGCCCAACGGCTCGAGCAATGTCCGCGCGGCTTGCCCGCTTGGCCGGGGCTTCGGCGATAGCTGACAGGAGCCGGAACTCAGCCAGGGTGATCCCCTTGATCGCGGAGAGGTTCCCGTCAACGATGCGCTCAAGGCCTTTGGCCGCACCAACTACTGCCAAGACCAGCTCGGGCCCGCTCCACTCACTAGAGTTCATCGCACCAGCATAAGCGTGTGTACTCACGAATACAACACGATTATGGTCGCCACCTGCAGGTCCAAGCAATCCGCGTAAGAAGTTGTCTCATCCCCCTTGACACGTTCCGAAGCGCTACTTGCCGCTCGCTGCCGCTCCTTGCCGCTGCCGCTCCTTGCCGCTGGCTGCCATTGGGAAACCACTTGCAGAGCGACACCCCTCACTCCTCCACCAGCTCGGCGAACGCAGCCGGCGAAAGCACCGGCGGGCGCTGGTCGGGCCACTCGAGCAGATCCTTGTCGCCGGTCACGATGTAGTCGGCGCCGTGCTCGCGAGCGAGGGCGACGAGGTAGTCGTCGTCGACGTCACGAGTGGTCGCCTCGACCTCGGCCGGGTCCGGCACAACGTCGGCCAGAACCCGGAGCGTCTCGACGAAGTGTTCGGCGACGTCGAGGGCGATCCACTTGCGCATCCTCGACCGCTGGGTGAGGACCTCTTCGACCTCGGCGATCAGGGCCGGGCAGAGACGACCTCGAAGCTTGCGGATCCCGAGAGCCAGGACTGCACGATCCGATACGCCAGGCCCGTTCGGATCGCAGCCGACACCCAGATGTTGGCATCCAGAACAACCCGCATGCGAGGCCGGTTCAGCCGGCGCGTCGGCGACGCCGCACGGCGCGAACCTCTTCGACTGCGAGGTCCATGGCGTCGTCTTCGGACAACTCGGTGTTGGCGGCAGCGTTCGCTGCGAGTTCAGCTCTGGTGCGGGCTGCGTAGTACTCCCACGCCGACTGGCGACTCATCCCGAGCGCCTCACCGACCTGCTCCCAGGTCGCCCCCGCAGCCCGCGCCGCCGCGACCTGCTTGCGGCGCAGCTCGTCGAGCTCGGCTTCGGTGCGCGCCAGCGCCCGCAGCGCGTCCAGCGGGTCAGCTGGCAGCTCATCGGTGACGATCACACCCATGCTGTCAGGATAGCCTGACAACAAGGTCCTCCGCAATCAGCCGAGATCGACTGCACATTCTCGCGTTGGAGCACCGATCCGATGTGCCATTCCCGAGCGGTCGGACCCTAGCGACACGTCACTGATATGGGTGTGTACCGTGCTCACTGTGAGCGCCCCACTGGTCCACATTCGAGGCGAACTTCCATGGCTGACCTCCGGGCCCGTGTATCGAGTAACGCCCGAGGCGCTCACAACCGTGCGGTCGATGCTCAGCCGCAACGACTTTCAGGGCGCTTCGGATTCTCGCGGGGGTGAGCGCTTGAGGGGGTGAGGGTCCCTGTGCGCGGGACAGGGGCTCAACAGAATCGGTGGTTCCTACGCCGTCGATCCTGGAGAGCCCCTGTGGAG